>JAZOSG010000122.1:0-2088 GCA_045657005.1 Faecousia sp. | reverse complement strand
CGTTCTTCTGCTGCCACAGGAAATCGCCTGTCCAATATGGTGACAGTCCCTTTCCTGCGTCAGCGGTCGCAAAAGGTATAACACACTAGACTTTGCGAGCAAAGTCGTGTGCCAACAAGGGGCCGCTCTCCCCTATTGGATGACCCCGAGCCGCTGGGATCTTCCCCTCGGACTCCCCTTTATTTTCTTCGCAAAAAGGCGCCTTTATTGTAAAAATACACTTTTGCGCCTTGCGAAGAAAAAACAAAATCCTCACTTACGATTCTCTGATACGGGGAGAAATGCGCGAGGATTTTTTGCGCTGCTGTTGGAGATATCGTAAAAATTTAATGCGGCGCGCTTTAATCCTATTTCAGAAAAAGATTTTTGATTTTAATAAAACAGAAACATTTCGCAAAAAACTCGCAAACAAATGACTGCTAAGATTCAGCCATAAGGTCAAACGAGCCGAAAATTAAGTAGCTTAAAAGGAGATTACTAACATGGCTAAGATTGCAGATAAGATCGAGAAGATCAGCGATACCGTTACTGAGAGCTATCAGAAGATCGAGGACAGCGTTGTCGGTGGTTACAAGAAGGTTGAAAATGCCTTCGTAGATGGATTCAACGCAGTAAGCGACAAATGCATCGATGTTCTGTTCGCTAAGGAAGGCGAGAGCGTTAAGGACGCAAAGAAGAGACTGTCTGGTAAGGAGTAAGATCACTATGAGTAGCGAACTGGCATTTAGCTACAACTATTCAGCAGCGCAGAGCAAGGAAGCTCAGATGATTCGAGACAAGTATCTCCCCAGAGAGGAGAGCGCTTTGGACGAGCTGAAGCGGCTTGACCGTGCGGTGGACAATGCAGGAATGATCCCTGCGCTGACTCTGGGTATCATGAGCTGTCTGGTGTTCGGACTGGGTATGTGCTTTGCTTTGGGTGCACTCCCTAAAAGCATGGTGCTCGGCGTTCTGTTTGGCATCATTGGCACTGTGGGGATGCTCTTTGCTTATCCGGTTCACCGCCGCTGCATCTGCAAAGCAAAGGAAACGCATCAAGCAAGAATTCTGGAGCTTGCCGTACAGCTGTGCGGCGAAACAAACGAGTAATTTAAAAATTTAAATAAGAAAGAGGATAATAACATGAACAAGAACGATCAGGAATTTCTGGTGCAGAAGATCCGCACTCAGTACACCGAGAAGAGCGACACGCGTCTGGATGAGCTTAAGAAGTTGGATGCCAAGGTGAAGCGTCCTGCCAATGTGTTTGGCTATACCTTCGGTTCCATCAGCGCCATCATCATGGGCAGTGGTATGAGCCTTGTGATGACCGACATCGGTGCGATGATCGGTATGAATGAGACCATGGTTCCCGGTATCGCCATCGGCGTGATCGGCATGGTCATGGCACTGGCAAACTATCCCATTTATAAGAGCATCCTCACCTCCCGCAAAGCCAAATATGCGGACAAGATCATTGCTCTCAGCAATGAGATGTTGAAATGAAATACACCCGGCAGGGGTAGCGTTTTTGACGCTGCCCTTGCTGTTTTTTTGCTGAAACCGCAAAACAGAAACAAAACTTTAACATTTCCGTGGTATGATACTATCAAATCATTGTGTTTTTCGGAGGTAGAAAGATGTTTAAAATTCTTGTTGTGGAAGATGACAGAGATCTGAACAGGACAGTCTGTTCCTTTTTAAATCAGAGTGGCTACGAGGCCACCGGCTGTCTGAGTGCATCGGAAGCCTATGATGCCATGTATGACACTATGTTTGATCTCATTGTGTCGGACATCATGATGCCGGGTATCGATGGCTTTGAGTTCGTAAAATCCGTTCGTTCCCTCAACGAAAATCTGCCTATTCTGTTTATGACCGCTCGGGACGATATAGCCTCCAAGCAGCGGGGCTTTCGCATTGGCATCGACGACTATATGGTCAAGCCCATTGATCTGGACGAGCTGTTTCTGCGCATTGGCGCGCTGCTGCGCCGCTCGAAAATCGCACAGAGCCGCAAATTGGAGATCGGTGCCTTTGTCATGGATGCGGACGAGCATACCGCTGCACTGAACGGTGACGAGATCAATCTCACTAACCGAGAGTTCA
>JAZOSG010000121.1:0-2787 GCA_045657005.1 Faecousia sp. | reverse complement strand
GAACCGATCACCGGGATAGAGCTTCTTGCCCCGCATGGTGCAGGTCTCACCGTTGACTGTCACATAGCCCTCCTGGATCTCTGCCTTGGCGGCGCCGCCGGTGGGGATAATATTGGCAAGCTTCATAGCCGATTCCAGCTTGATAAACTCCGTCTGGATCACCACAGGGATGGCGCCGTCCTTTTTTCTTACTGTAACTTTCATAAAAACTCCAATCAACCGTTTTTGATCCGTACCGGCAGAACCATGTAGGAGAAATCTGCCTTATCGTCTGCAGGGGTCAAAACAATGGGGCTCAGGCCGTTGGTCAGCTCCAGCACTACTTCTTCTGCAGGAATCGCCCGCAGGGCATCTGCCAGGTACCGGACATTGAAACCGATCTCCAGATTTTTGCCGTCACCGGCAAAGGAGCAGCGGTCCTCTGCCACGCCGATGGTGGTATTGGTCTTCAGCTGCAGCAGCTGATCGCCGAAGGTGCAGCGCACCGGGCTCTTGTATTTTTCGGAAACGATCAAGCCAACACGCTCGATGGAAGAAGCCAGGTCAGAAACATGGGCCACCAACTTAATGGGGGAATTGGTGGGCACCACCCGGCGCCAATCCAGGAAATCGCCTTCCAGCAGACGGCAAACCAGGGTAGCATCACCGATCTCCACCAGAATGTGCTTGGCACCCAGGGTGAAAACGGCATTGTCTTCGCTGTCAGTCAGGATCTTCTCCACTTCCTTCAAACCGGCAGAGGGAACCACGAAGGAGATCTCCCGGTTGATGGGGGTTTCGGGGTGATAGGTGCGCCGTGCCAGACGGAAACCGTCCACGGCGATGGCGGAAATTCTATCCTGTTCCACTTCAAACTTCACGCCGGTATGAATAGGACGACCCTGGTTCTCGGAAACCGCGAAAATCGTGCCGGAGATCAGCTCTTTCAGCACCTTCTGGGGGATGGGAATTCCACGGCCGGCATCCACATCGGGAAGCTCGGGGTAATCTTCCGCGCTTTCCGCGGAGATCTGGAAGGAGGCATAGCCGGAACGGATGGCAACCTTATAGTTTTCATCCACAGAAACAGTGACAGGACCCTCCGGCAGACGGCGAATAATGTCGCCGAACAGACGGGCAGGCAGAATGCAGGCACCGGAGCCGGTGACTTCTGCATCGATCTGATAGGTGATGGCAGTTTCCATATTGTAGCCGGTGAGGCTGATGCCCGTGCCGGCACGGCACAAAACACCCTCGATGACGGACAAACTGCTCTTTTGTGCAACCGTACGGCTTGCAATATTTAAGCCCTGAACCAGAGAACTTTTTTCACAGGTAAAACGCATATCTTTCTATCCTTTCCTGTTAAATAATCAAAAAATATATATTTAGAAATATAATTGCAGTAGTAACAGTCGTAGGGAAGACAACTGTGGAAAACCAGGATTTTACTTACAGCCCCAACGGCTTTTTTTCCACAGGGCACCCTATGTAAAAGAATAACTTTTCCACAGCCTTTTTCTGACAAAACCGAGCCATAGATTTTGCACAGCTTATGATTCCACAATTAACAGGCCCTGGGGAAAATTTTGAAGCTTTTTACAAGCAGGAGTTGATATTTGCCGTAATGTCCCGGATGTTGTTCTGCAGGGTGGTGTCACCCTTCTTCAGCTGCGCATCCACCTTGCGGATGCCGTACATAGCGGTGGTGTGATCCTTGCCGAACTGCTCGCCGATCTCCGGGAAGCTGAGGTTGGTCAGAGAGCGGATCAGATACATGGCTACCTGCCGTGCCTCTACGATTCCCTGGCTCCGTTGCGAGCCCCGCAGGGCAATTTCATCCACGGAATAGAACTTACATACCTGGCTGATGATCAGACTGGGTGTGGGCACGGAATTGCCCTCTTTCTTAAACATATCGTCTATTGCCCGGGAAATATTACTTAGATCCAAAGGCATATCGTTCAGCTCCCAGTAAGCCAGGATCTTCTTCACGGTGCCTTCAATTTGCCGGACATTGTTGGTGATGTTAATGGCAATGTAATTGCATACATCGTCATCCAGATTCAGACCCAGATTTTTCGCCTTATTTTTCAGAATCGCCATACGGGTCTCATAATCCGGGCTTTCGATGCTGGCAAGCAGACCCCATTCAAAACGGGTACGGAGCCGATCCTCCAGGGTCAGCATATCGTTGGGCTTCCGGTCGGAGGTCATGACGATCTGCTTTCCTTCTTCGTACAGCTTATTGAAGGTGTGGAAGAATTCCTCCTGGGTGGATTCCTTACCGGCGATGAACTGGATATCATCGATCAGGAACAGGTCTGCTTCCCGGTACTTGTTCCGGAACTCGATATTCTTACCGGACTGGATGGCGGCAATCAGCTCGTTGGTGAATTGGTCGCCCTTGATATATACGATGTTGGCTTCGGGATTGTTCTTGCGGATACCGTTGGCAATGGCGTACAGTAGATGGGTCTTGCCAACGCCGGGAGGTCCGTACAGGAACAGAGGGTTGTACACCTCGCCGGGGTGGTTGGTAACGCCGACGGCCGCGCTGTAAGCGAAGCGATTGGATCCGCCTACCACGAAATTATCGAAGGTGAACTGGGGATTGAACTCCATGGAAGTAGGAACATTGTCCTTTTCCCGGTAAGCCTGCATTTCCGCATCGGCGTAAACCAGGAATTTGGCGTTGGAGTCGAAGATCTCCTTCAGCGCGTCCTGGACATAGGTGGGACAGCGGCGGCGGATCATTTCCAGGTTGAATTCATTTGGGGTATAAATGATCAAATGCTCGTCGGTCAG
>JAZOSG010000120.1:0-5228 GCA_045657005.1 Faecousia sp. | reverse complement strand
ACCAAGGTTCCCACTGCAAGCCCGGCAAAGGCGGTGGCGCGCTTTCTCCTGATGTGATAAATGGCACTGGCAGGCAGTACCAGAGAGCAGCCGACCACAAAGTTAGCAAAGTCTCCCACAAAAGCGGTGCTGGTTCCCTTGAGCAGCAATTTCAGCAGGATCTTCACTGCCTCACAGGCGACGGCAGCGGAGGGGCCCAGATAAAAGCCGCAGAGCATTACCGGAAGCTCGGAGAAGTCCAGCTTATAAAACTCCGGAGCAAGAAACAGAAGAGGGAAGTCCAGCATATGCAGCACCGCCGCAATGGCAGAGCAGATGGCGATGATGCAAAGCCGCCGGGTGCCGGATACCTTGCGCATGCCGGGAAGAAACCGCTCGGCAAGCTTTGCGGCACCGACGATCGCCGCTGCGATCGCGGCACATGCCAGAACGAACATAAGATTTTCTTTTAGTTGGATCCAAAGCGCAGCCATCGGAATTACCTCGCATTAAAAAATACGCCCAGAGCTACACTCAGGGCGCAAAAAATGACGGTAATACGATTATGTCCTCTTCCATCCAGACTATACTGTCGGTATCGGAATCACACCGATTCAGCGCAAACGCGCTCGCGGACTTTACCGCCGGTCGGGAATCACACCCTGCCCTGAGGAACTATGAACTTTGCTACAGCATAGCACAACCTGATGTCCTTGTCAAGGCGCACCGAATGTGTTAAAATATAAATGCATTTATGTGGTTTCCGGTGCCGTTGCATCTGTGGGCGTGGTTTCCGTTTGGGCGGCGTTGCTTTCCTGCTTTTTAAAGCCCTGGATCACACCCTTGGCAGAGGTGTCCGTAATATCGCCGCCAATAATCTGGTTTTTGTAGACTAAGAGCGTTGCGTATACCGGCTCGGTAGCCCCGGGGAAATTATTGATTTTGTACACATAGCGCATGACAGTCTTTCCGGCGTACTGGCTCAGGTCATAGCCCTGGCTTTTTTGCAGAGCGTTGTACCGCTGATAGACCTGGGTCTGCTCCTGGGGAATACGCACCTGGCTGGATTCTGTGGGTGATGCGCTGACCTCCCAGCCCAGATCGGTCAGGAATTTGACACGGCTGTCGTTGTTGGACACGGTGGCGGCACCGGTGGTGGCAGCATCGTCGTTTCCGCCGAAGAGCAGAACGATCGCCAGAATCACGCCTACCACAGCGGCAAGGACAATAGCTATTTTTTTGATATCGACCTTCGCGGTCATTACCATCATAGATGATCCCTCCTGATATTTATTGACGCTACAGCATATTCCTATTCTCAGAAAGGTAGAACTGATGCTATGCAACGATTGGACAAATTCTTATGCGATTGCGGCGCAGGCACGCGCAGTCAGGTAAAAATGATTTTAAAAGCAGGACGCGTAAGCGTGGACGGAACGGCAGTAAAAGACGGCAGTCTAAAGCTGGATCCATCTAAACAGCGTGTCTTTTTAGACGGTAAGCTGCTGGCGGCTGTTGGGACAGTGGTGGTCATGCTCAATAAACCGGCGGGCTATGTCACAGCGACCCAGGACGCAGTAGAGCCCACTGTGATGGAGCTGCTTCCTCAGGATTTGCGTGGACTGGATGTAAAGCCTGTGGGAAGATTAGATAAGCAGACAGAAGGGCTTTTACTGCTTACCAACGATGGAGAACTGCTTCACCGGCTGATCAGCCCGAAAAAGGAAATTCCTAAGGTCTACTATGCCCGGCATGAGGGAACTGCCACTGCGGAGGATGTGGCGGCATTTGCCGCAGGTCTGACCCTCCGGGATGGAACGGTCTGCCTGCCGGCAAAGCTGGAGCCGCTGGCGGCAGGGGAGAGCCTGATCACCGTTTGTGAAGGCAAGTACCACCAGGTGCGCCGGATGATGGCATCCAGAGGTATGCCGGTGGAATACCTGGAACGCCGGGCAGAAGGAAACCTGGTACTGGGGGATCTTCCCAGGGGTGCGGTGCGTGTGCTGACACAGGATGAAATTGAAGATTTGGAAAAATGACGAATAAAATCATGAATTTTTTGCCGGAAAACGGGCGAGATTTGGCGTATTTTTAAGATTCATCGGTATTTTAACTAAAAATATGAGTGTTTTTTGCAACAAAATGTCAAAACCTACTTGCAAAATGCGCAAAAAGCATATATAATAATAGGGCAGATTTATGAGAAGCGCATTTGTGCAAATTTCTTAAGGAGGCCCGCGAAATGTCCAATAGTGTTTTCCAAAGCGTAATTGTCCAGCTGAAGGAAACGGTAGACCGCACCTTTGGCGTAATCGATACCGACGGCTGCGTGATTTCCTGCACCGATGTCACCCTGCTGGGTGAGCGTTGGCCGGATGCTGCCTTGAAGGTGGCCGGCACTGTAGAGAGTGTGGTGACCTTTGGACAGAAGTCCTTCCGTGCCATCGTCAGCAGCACCAATATGCTGGAATATGCGGTGTTCTGCACCGGTGACGATGAGCAGGCGCGTACTTACTGTAATCTGGCATACATTTGCCTGAACGATGCCAAGGTCTTCTACGAGGAAAAGCATGACCGGGGAACCTTCGTGAAGAATATTATCATGGACAATATCCTGCCCGGTGATATTTACATCCGTGCCAAGGAGCTGCATTTTGCCACGGAAGCGCCCAGAGCGGTGTTCCTGGTTCGCCAGGTGGGGCACAGCGATGTGGCGACGGTGGATGTGCTGTCCGGTATGTTCCCGGATAAGCTGCAGGATTTTGTCATCAGCATCAATGAGACGGACATCGCTGTGATCAAGCAGCTTTCCGGCGAGCCTACTGCTGAGGAGCTTTATAAGATCGCCAAGTCCATGGAGGATACCCTTCGCAACGAGCTGTTTATCAAGACGGTTATCGGCATCGGCACTGTGGTATCTCACCTGCGTGAGCTGGCGGATGCCTATAAGGAAGCCCAGACAGCCATCGATGTGGGCAAGGTGTTTGATACCGAAAAGAGCATCATCAATTATGAGAACCTGGGAATCGGCCGCCTGATCTATCAGCTGCCTACGACCCTTTGTGAGATCTTCCTGTCTGAGGTGTTCAAGAAAAATTCCATTGATTCTTTGGATCAGGAGACTTTGTTTACCATCAACAAGTTCTTCGAGAATAACCTGAATGTATCGGAAACCTCCCGTAAGCTTTTTGTCCATCGTAACACTCTGGTGTACCGTCTGGAAAAGATCAAGAAGCTGACCGGTCTGGATCTGCGGCAGTTTGATCACGCTATCGTATTCAAGGTTGCGCTGATGGTCCGCAAGTATCTTTCCTCCCGGGAAAGCCGTTGATAATGTTGACTTTTTTGGACCGCACGCCAGTGCGGTCCAAAAGTTTTTCGTTTTAAATGTCAAAAAAAGATGGCGTTATTTGGTAAAAATGCCAACTATTTTTAGCTGGTGTTATGTTGACAAGGACATTTACAATGTGTTACAATTTGGTTACATACATTTTTTGGGGTAATGTGTAATATGATTGAATTTACTGAAGTAACAAAGTCCTATTCTGTCGGCACACAGGCGTTGCGCGGTGTCACTTTGCAGATCGAGGACGGAGAATTTGCGTTTCTGGTGGGACCCTCCGGTTCCGGTAAGTCCACCATTATCAAGCTGATCACCGGTGAGCTCAGACCCACCACCGGCGCGGTGCATGTCAACGGGTATTCCCTGGAGAGGATCCGCAAGCGTGAGATCCCGTACCTGCGCCGTACCGTCGGCGTCGTGTTCCAGGATTTCCGGCTGATCCACACCAAGACAGTGTACGACAATGTGGCGTTTGCCATGCGTGTCATCGGTGCGCAGGAGAAGGAGATCCGGGAGCGTGTTCCTTATGTGCTGGAGCTGGTGGGACTGGAGACCAAGAGCCGCCGTCATCCCAATGAGCTGTCCGGCGGTGAGCAGCAGCGTCTTGCGATCGCCAGAGCACTGGTGAACAATCCTTCTACCATCATTGCCGACGAGCCTACCGGCAACCTTGACCCTGCCCGCTCGCTTGAGATCATGAGCCTGCTGCAGGAGATCAACAATCTTGGTACTACCATTTTGGTGGTTACCCATGAAAAAGACCTGGTGGAGCGGTTCGGAAAGCGCGTGATCGTGCTGGACGAGGGCGTGGTCGTCAGCGACGGAATGGACGGGTATTACAGTTATGAAGATCAATAATTTCAGTTATTTGATGAAAGAGGGCATCCGTGGGATATTCCTGCACGGATTTATGTCCTTCGCCGCCGTGTGCGTTACGGTGGCATGTCTGCTGATCATCGGCAGCTTTTCCAGCCTGATCTACAATGTGAATATCATGGTAGAGGATCTGAACAAGACCAACGAGATCCTGGTCTATATCGACAGCGAGCTGCCAGACGCAGAGGCAAAAAGCGTCGGCACTCAGATCAATCAGATCCCCAATGTACAGAATTCTGTGTTCGTTTCCCGTGAGGAGGCGCTGGCAGATTTTGTTGCCGATCACCAGGAGGACGAGGCGTTTTCCGGTGTGGACGCAACTGACCTGCGCCACCGTTTTGTGGTGACTCTGACAGACAATACTCTGATGGAGGAGACCGTTTCCGACATTGAGGTGATCTCCGGTGTTGCCAAGATCAACGCCGCCTACGAGCTGGCAGAGGGCTTTTCCACGCTGCAGGATGTTCTGCACATCGCGTCCTTTGCGGTGATCGCAGTCTTGCTGGTGGTGAGTTTGCTGATCATCTCCAATACGGTCAAGCTTGCCATGTATGACCGCCGGGACGAGATCGCCATTATGAAGATGGTGGGTGCCACCAACGGCTTTATCCGTCTGCCTTTTGTGGTGGAAGGCTTTGCCCTGGGTATGATGGGCGCGGCGCTGGCGTTTGGTCTGGAATGGCTGATGTATGATGCACTGGTGCTGCGGCTTGAGGCGGTGGATACCCTGAAGCTGTTCAGCTTTGTGCCGTTTACGGAGCTGCTGTGGCCAATGGTCGCGACATTTGTATCTGCCGGTCTGTTTGTAGGCGTTGTAGGCAGCTGGACTTCCATTCGGAAGTTTATGGACGTGTAAAGGAGTCTATACTATGAGAAAGAGAAAGCTATGGGTATCGATCCTTGCCGGGATTTTGGCATTTGTCCTGGTCTTTGGATTGGTAGCCGGTGTCCTGCCTTATCTGGTAGATGCGAAGGCTGCGTCCTCCAGTGAACTGAAGCAGCAGCTTGACGCGCTGAAGGCAGATAAAAA
>JAZOSG010000119.1:0-3315 GCA_045657005.1 Faecousia sp. | reverse complement strand
CGGGCTCGGGGTTGCCCAGGATCATGGTGAAGGTCTTGCCAGCCTCGGAAGCGGCCTTCAGACGGGAGAACAGAGTGGCGATCAGGACAGGATGGGGGTTCATCATGACCTTGACCTGGAACTCAGGGTGCCACCAGGGCTCACGCTGCTCCAGCTCCTTGCCGCTCATCTTGCGAACGCGCTCGCAAACTTCCTTGTCCTTGAAGGGCACAAAGTCATGAGGCTGGAAGTCAAACTTAGTTGCGGGATCGACAATAAAGTCTTTCATTTTGTAAATTCTCCTTTCAGAATTACGGATTTTATATTCATCCAGTGATCACAGATCACCAGATCCGCACGAAGTCCCCTGCGAATCTCACCGCGGTCAGTAAAGCCCACGGCCTTTGCAGGATTTGTGGATGCATAACGGAAGACATCCACGATGGAGGCGCCGGTATGCTTCATCATGTTCCGGCAAGCGACCTCCAAAGTCAGCTTGGAGCCGGCGATCTCACCTGCAAAGTCAAAGCACAGGTCGGTCACGCCCTCATAGCCCTCGGGAATGGGGCCGTCAAAAACACAGGCATCGGAGATCAGGACCAGCCGGTCCTCGCCCTTGATCTTCCGGATCAGGCGCTGCATGTAGGGATCCACATGGATGCCCCGGCTGTCACAGATCATTTCCGCATAGATCTCACGGTTATAGTTGACCGTCTCGTCAACACAGACACCCCGGCACTCAGGGTACATGGGGCGGTCGCCGGTGGCGTTGGTATGGTGGGTGCCGATGCACAGACCGTATGGCATCAGCGCTTCGATCTGCTGAGGGCTTGCCTCGCTGTGACCCACAGCAAAGCGGACGGTGGGATTGACCTTCTTGCAGTCAATGACAAACTGCTCGATATTCTCCCGCTCGGGAGCCAGCACCCAGACCTTTGCGTCGGTGCCCACCTTCTCCACCAGAGGCATATAGTTTTCAGCAGAGACCGGACCCTTCCAGGGATTGTTCTCCCGGTCAGCACCGAATTTAGGGTTCATGTAGGGGGTCTCCATATAGAAGCCGGCAATGCTGGCACCCTCGGGCTGCTTCATCGCCTGCTGGACAGTTTCGATCTGCTCCAGCAGCTGCTCCTTGTTCATATTGAAATAAAGGGTCGCCAGGATACTGGTCGTACCATGTTCCAGATTGTGCTGCGCCGCAGGGATCGGCTCATCATAGAACCAGTGACCGCCGCCGGCGTGGTTATGTATGTCCACAAGACCGGGGCCTACATACAGACCCTCCGCGTCGATGATCTCACAGCCTTCAGGGATCGGCGTGTTGCGCATCTCGCCAAAGTCGGCAATAATGCCATCTTCCACAAGCAAAACTGCATCCGGGATCAGATGATCCTTCATGACCAAAGTCGCGTTCTTGATCGCGAGCATAAGCAGTTCCTCCATTCTTTATTATCTGCATATCCACAAAGTCCCATTTGGAGACATAATTATACACCGATATCATAGCTTTTTTGACCGCTGTTGTCAATCAGCATTTCCAACGATTTCTTAACTTTATAAATATTATCCAAATTTCGCAGCAGGTTTTTGAATGTTTTGGCAGGGAATTATCTTTAAAAAGTCCAGTTTCCTTTATTATTGTTTTTTCTGCCCGGATAATTGCAATCAAGCGGTGCATATGGTATAATCCAAGTATACGATCACGCCCTGTCAAGGAGGAAATCAGATGAGAGAATATACCATCTTCCCCAAGCCCGATCAGCTTGTCTGGGACAGCATCCCTGCCCTGCAGATCGATCAGTGGATGAAGACCGAGCCTATGCCCGTTTCCGCGCAGGCACAGCTTTGCTATGACCAGGAGGCGCTTTACATCCGGCTGTCCGCTGTGGAGGAAAATATCCGCGCGGAGCTGACCGGCGTGTTGGACGAAATTTGCGAGGACAGCTGTCTGGAATTTTTCTTCTGTCCCATGCCCGGTGACCGGCGGTACTTCAACATTGAGTGCAATCCCAATGGCTGCCTGTTCCTGGGCTTTGGTCCCAATGTGGATGAGCTGGTGCGGCTGATTCCCGAAAACCCCGACATTATTCCCAATGCGCGGCGGATCGAGGGCGGTTGGGAGACCGTTTATCAGATCCCTTATAAATTCATCCGTAAATTCTTCCCGGAATTTTCTCCCGCACCCGGCGGCTCTATCCGCGCCAACTGCTATAAGTGCGGTGACAAAACGGCACAGCCCCACTATCTAACCTGGAATCCGGTGCCCTATCAGCGGTGCGCCTTCCATAACCCCGATGCCTTCGGCATCATGTATTTCGGATAACGCCCATACAAAAGCAGTGAGTCAGTGCTCACTGCTTTTTTGTTGACTTTTCAACAACTATTGACAGTTTTCGCCAGATTGTTTATACTATATCGGTAAGAGATCTTGAATTCTCTTTCATTTGATTTAAGGAGTGTAAGTTTGTATGGATCCCAAATACGAAGCCTTATTTACCCCCTGGAAGAACGGCAATGTGGAGATCAAAAACCGCATTGTCATGTGCCCCATGGGCGGCACTTCCCTGTTTGGCTGGTTCGAGCTGACCGGCTGTCATTTTGACAAAGAGGCCGCCAAGCTGTTTCTGGAACGGGCGCAGAACAATGTAGGTCTGATCATCCCCGGTATCGCGCCTTTGCGTGACACCTTCTGGGGCAAATGGCTGTGGCAGAATCCCAAGATGTTTGAAGACCTGAAGGAATTCATGGACGAGATCCACAAGACCGGTGCCAAGCTGTTTATCCAGCTGACTGCCGGTATGGGCCGCAGCTGGGCCATCACCGATCTGATTGCGCCTCTGCATAAGAATAAATTCACCCGTGCGGTGCTGAAGCCTGTGCTGGATACCAGCCACGAGCTGGCTTCTCCCTCTGCTCAGCCTGCCCGTTGGGCTCCTGACATTGAATGCCCTGAGATGACCAAGGAGCAGATCCACGAGATCATCGAGGCCTTTGCCAAGACTGCCAAGCTGTGCATGGATGCCGGTGTTGACGGCGTGGAGGTCCACGCAGTCCACGAAGGATATCTTTTGGATCAGTTTGCTATCGAATTCTTTAATAAGCGTACCGATGAATACGGCGGCAGCTTTGAAAATCGCTACCGCTTCGCCGCCGAGGTTGTCAAGGCAATCAAGCAAGCCTGCGGCGAGGATTATCCTGTTTCCCTGCGCTATTCGGTGGAATCCAAGCTGAAGGGCTTCTGCGAAGGCGCTATGCCGGGCGAGGACTATAAGGAAGTCGGTCGCGGAATGGAGGAATCCGAAAAGGCGGCCAAATACCTGCAGGATGCAGGCTATG
>JAZOSG010000118.1:0-17411 GCA_045657005.1 Faecousia sp. | reverse complement strand
GTGCAATACCTCCATGATTTGTTTCTGCCTATATTCTAAGGGAATAGTCTGCCGAAATCAAGAGGAAATCGCAGTAGCAGAAAAAGAAGTTGTGACGGAAACAGATGTTTTACTGAATTTAATCTTTATTAATAAATTAGTACTTTCGTTTTTTGATTGGGTATGCTATAATGATATGAGTAGTATTGTGTTCTTATGCACATGAAGAAAAAATATTGACCATGCAGGCCTTCTGGGCTGATGTAATGGAGGTAACGATAATGTCACAGGAAAAGAACAGAAACAATGTTGACAGACAGGATTGGCAGCCCCATTGGGTACTAAACCTGCTATATAAGATCTGGATGGGGGTGTTTGCCGGCATTAAAGTGGCAATCGGTGCAGTTGCGACTGTACTGCTGATTTGTGTTGTGTGCGCTTTTGCGGTAGTCAACATCCTCGGTGAATACCTGGAAACAGATATCCTGCCTACAGCTAATCTGGTCCTTGAAAACTATGAGATGGATGCACCGTCGTATGTTTACAGTGTCAATGAGGCAGGTGAGATCGAGGTTCTTCAGGAGCTTTATGCCAGTACCGATTGGAAAAAGGCGGATTATGAAGAGATCCCTGAGGCACTGATCAACGCAGCTGTCGCTATTGAGGACAAGCGTTTTTATGAACACCAGGGTGTTGACTGGTTTACAACGATCAAAGCCTTTGCGAATATGTTCTTTGGTGAAGCCACTGTGGGCGGCTCCAGCATTACTCAGCAGCTGATTAAGAATATTACAGAGGACGACAGCGTGACTGTTCAGCGAAAGGTTCTGGAATTCTTCCGCGCTACTATTGTGGAGAAGAACTATGACAAGAAGGTTATTATTGAAGAATATCTGAACTCTATTTATCTTGGACAGGGCTGCCGCGGTGTTAAGAGTGCGGCTGAGGCATATTTTGGCAAGGAGCTTCAGACGTTGACCATTGCCGAGTGTGCCAGCCTGATCAGTATTACCAATAACCCCTCGTTGTTTGATCCCTACAGTGAAAGAGAATTCGAGTATGCCGGAGAGGTAATGAACGGCAAGCAGAGAAACCGGCATCGCCAGCTTTTGGTGCTCGGTGAGCTGCTTGCGCAAGGATATATTACCCAGGAAGAATATGACGCTGCGGTTGCGCAGGAGCTGGTGCTGAAAAGTAGCATAGCTACGGCAGACCAGTGGGTAGAGTGCTCGAATGCGGATTGTGGCTACGAAGGAATCCGCAGCACATATAAGGTAGACGGAAAAACAATCAAATGTCCCAACTGCGGAACTGTCCCTACTGAGGTCAATGATGCTTCGCAGGAAGTCTATTCCTATTTTGTCGATGTAGTCCTTCAGGATGTTGCAAAGGAAATGGCGAAGAAGGACGGCATTGAGGAATGGAACGACAACATCTGGAAGACTTATTTGGACCGTATTAATCGCGGCGGCTATCACATCTATGCTACTATTGATACAACCGTTCAAAATCAAGTGGACAAGATTTATAAAAATCTTGACAATATCCCCAAGACCAGAAGTGCTCAGCAGCTGCAGTCTGCTATTGTTGTGATCGATAATTCCTCCGGCGATATTGTTGCAATGGCTGGTGGTGTCGGTGCGGAAAAGGCGCACTTTGGACAGAACCGTGCTACCAAATCCAAATTGCAGTCCGGCTCTTCCATTAAGCCACTGACGATTTACGCTCCTGGTTTTGAACAGGGAACGCTGTCGCCTGCAACGGTGATCAAGGACCTACCTATTGATTATAGCGATGGCGCGTGGCCCAAGAACGATACCCGGACTTATTCTTATTCCAGAACGGTCTTTAGAGGTATTGAGGACTCTGTTAATGCTGTGGCGGCGAATACACTTAAGAAAATCGGCACCAATTACGGCTATGAATTTGCAAAAGAGAAGTTTGGTTTGTCCACCTTGGTTGAAGAAGATCTGCAATTTTCTTCACTGGCACTGGGTGCACAGCACTACGGTGTAACGGTTCGTGATATGGCAAACGCTTACGCAGCCTTTCCTAACAGCGGCGTATACCGTGAGGGCAGGACATGGACAAAGGTTTACGACAGTAAGGGCAATCTGGTGCTGGATAATGTACAGGACTCCCGGGAGATCCTGAGCCGGAAGACGATAGATTACACCAACTACAGCCTGACCAACGCTGTCATGTATGGTACCGGCAGAAATGCAAACTTTGCTTCCGGATATGTGGCTGGCAAGACGGGTACTACTTCCAGCAGCCGTGATAAATGGTTCTGTGGTTATACCAATTATTATACCGCTGCAGTCTGGTGTGGCTATGACCAGCCTGAAAAGATCAGCTTGAGCTACAATCCTGCGGTCCAGCTGTGGAAAAATGTTTTGCAGCCTCTGCATAAGAATCTGAAGAATGTCAGGCTGTATGACGAAAGAAACTTGACCTCTGTAAGCATTTGTCTGGACTCCGGAAAGATTGCTACAGATGCTTGTAAAAACGATGTTCGCGGCAGCCGTGTGGAAACCGTTCTGGTTTACCCTGAGGATAAGCCGACGGCAAGCTGTGATAAGCATGTTACCGTAGATTTTTGCAGCACCGGTGACGGTGTGGCTAACGAATATTGTAAGCATATATCCGGTGTGAATTCCTCTGTGACGATTGTAAAGCAGTCGTTGCTGAAACTGACGCAGAAGGAGATCAATGAGATTCTGGCCGCTAAGGATTTTAAGCTGGAGAGTAAGTATTTGCAGGATAATTATGTTTATCTTGTTGATTCCGAGGGCAAGGACGGAAGCTTTAAGGGATTTACCGGCAAGCTGAACGCCGGTGTCAGTGCGCCCTACAAGGTTTGTACAGTGCACACACAGGCTGCGTGGGAGCAGTTGCAGACACAAACGCCCACGACACCTGAAGATACGACTGGCAGCACCGAAACACAGACGCCCTGACAACAGCAAGGAGAAATAAATGATTTGGATTTCCGATGAATGGAAAGATTATGAAATCTTGGATACTTCTAACGGAGAACGGTTGGAGCGGTGGGGGAAGTACCTGCTGGTCCGTCCCGATCCGCAGGTGATCTGGGATACACCTCATGTGCACCCCGGCTGGAAAAAGTATGATGCGCGTTATGTCCGTTCCTCTACAGGTGGTGGACATTGGACTGATCATAGCCTTCCGGAGCGCTGGCAGATTCGCTACAAGGACTACCTGACCTTTAATGTTAAACCTATGAATTTTAAGCATACAGGCGTGTTTCCGGAACAGGCAGCTAACTGGGATTTTATCCGGGATAAGGTTGCTTCTGCCGGACGTCCTGTCCGGGTTTTGAACCTGTTCGCTTATTCCGGCGGTGCGACCCTGGCTGCAGCTGCCGGTGGAGCGGAGGTCTATCACGTGGATGCCTCCAAGGGTATGGTAGCATGGGCAAAAGAAAATGCAAAATCTTCCGGGCTGGCGGATAAGCCGATCCACTGGATTGTGGACGACTGTGGCAAATTCATTCAGCGTGAGATACGCCGTGGCCGTCGCTATGACGGTATTATCATGGATCCTCCCAGCTATGGCAGAGGACCTAGCGGTGAGATATGGAAGATGGAAACCAGTTTCTATCCCTTCCTGCTTGAAACGGCAAAGCTTTTGACGGATAATCCGTTGTTTGTGATCATCAATTCGTATACGACCGGCCTTGCGCCCTCTGCTGTCGGTTATGCCTCAGATATTGTCTTTGGTGGAGCTCATGGCGGCAGTACGGCTGTAGGTGAATTGGGACTCCCTGTGCAGTCTTCCGGATTGATGCTGCCCTGCGGTGCGGCAGGAAGATGGACACCCTGACTGAAATTCCTGATTGGAGGAATCGCGTTGCACACTGCAATTTCTGTTGAACATTTGGCATATAGCTATCCGGGCGTGGATAACACGCCCGGCGTTGCCGTCTTTGAGGATCTGAATCTGCAGATCGAGGAAGGCAGCTTTGTAGCAGTTCTTGGCAGTAATGGCTGCGGAAAATCCACTCTTGCCAAGCATTTTAATTCTATCTTGCTGCCCTGCGGCGGTAAGGTTTGGGTTTGTGGTATGGATACAGCAGACGAAGAAAAGCTAATCCAGATCCGCCGCAGCGTCGGTATGGTATTTCAGAATCCTGATAACCAGATTGTTGCCAATGTGGTGGAGGAGGATGTGGCTTTTGGCCCGGAGAATTTGGGCGTTGCCAGTCCTGCGATCCGCCAGCGGGTCGACCGTGCTTTAAAGCAGGTGGGAATGTATGAATATCGGGATCATGCACCGCACCTGCTGTCTGGTGGACAGAAGCAGCGTATTGCTATTGCTGGCATCATAGCTATGGAACCCAAGTGTATTATTTTGGACGAACCGACTGCCATGCTTGACCCTAAGGGCAGACGGGAGGTGGTAGATACCATCACCGCACTGAACCGGGACAAGGGCATTACTGTTATTTTGATCACCCACCACATGGATGAGGCAGCCAAAGCACAGCGTGTGGTAGTGCTTAGCGAAGGGAAGATCGTGTCTGACGGTACGCCTGAAGAGGTTTTTTCTCAGGTGGAATTGCTGCATAGCATTCGTCTGGCAGCGCCTGAAACTGTTGAGTTGTGTTATGAGTTGAACAAGCAAGGATTTGCACTGCCTTTGGATAAATTAAGCGTAGAGGAATGTGCGCAGGCACTTTATGAGAAGATAAAGGCTTGACGGAGGAATCAGTTGTGGCACCTATTTTAGAGGTAAAAAATCTAAATCATGTATACAGTGCCGGTACACCTTTCGAGCATGTGGCTTTGGAGGATGTTTCTTTCTGTGTAGAAAGGGGAGAGTTTATCGGCATTATCGGACACACAGGCTCGGGTAAGTCTACCCTGATGCAGCATCTGAATGGGCTGTTGAAGCCTACTGCTGGCAGTGTTTTGCTTGACGGCAAAGATATCTGGTCTGATAAGACCTTGACCCGGCAAAGCCGGTTCCGGGTAGGTCTCGTGTTTCAGTACCCGGAGTATCAGTTGTTTGAAGAAACAGTGTACAAGGATATTGCATTCGGTCCGAAAAATATGGGTCTTAAGGAAGCGGAAATTGACCGCCGTGTCAGGGAGGCAGCTGGCTTTGTGGGCATTTCGGAGCAACAGCTGCAGGCTTCTCCCTTTGACCTTTCCGGTGGACAGAAACGCCGTGTGGCAATTGCCGGTGTGATTGCCATGGAGCCGGAGGTTTTGATTCTGGACGAGCCTACTGCGGGATTGGATCCCGAGGGCAGAGAAGAAATCCTGCAGAATATTGACGCATACCGTAGGGCTAAGAATGCGACAGTCATGATGGTCAGCCATTCTATGACTGATGTGGCGCGCCTTACGGATCGTTTGTTGGTCATGAACGGTGCAAGGTTGGAAATGGATGGCACACCCGGTGAAATTTTTGACCATGCCGCGCAGCTTATAGAAATGGGACTTGATATCCCTGAGATCACAAGAGTATTTCTGCAGCTCAGGCAGTTGGGTTTGGATGTGCCCCAGGTCTATACGATCGATCAGGCAGTCCGGGTACTGACCTCTTTAAAGGAGGTGCGTGCCGATGCTTAAAGACATTACACTGGGACAGTATTTCCCGGGGAATTCTCCGGTACACCGTCTGGATCCCAGAACCAAGCTGATCCTGTTGATCGTTTACATCGTAGCGTTATTTACTGCCTCTAACTGGGTCTCCTACGGGATCGTCTTTGTGTTTCTTGCGCTGACAGTGGGGGTATCCCGGATCCCTGTAAAATCGATCCTCAGAGGTATGAAGCCGCTGGTGATGATTTTGGTATTTACGGGGATTTTGAATATTTTCTTTACAACCGGTGAAAAGATTCTGGTCAAGTTCTGGGTCATTACTGTTTACTGGGAAGGTGTTATTCGTGCATTTTTTATGATGCTGCGGATCCTGATGCTGATATCAGGCACATTTTTGCTGACCTACACCACATCTCCAATTTCTTTAACGGACGGCCTGGAAGCGCTTTTAGGACCACTGAAAAAGCTGCGTCTACCGGTGCATGAACTATCTATGATGATGTGTATCGCTTTGCGCTTTATTCCCACTTTGATTGAAGAAACAGACAAGATCATGGCAGCACAGAAAGCAAGAGGTGCTGATTTTGAAAGTGGTAATCTGCTGCAGCGGGTCAAAGCACTTGTGCCTATTCTTGTACCGCTATTTATCAGTGCGTTTCGTCGTGCTGACGAGCTTGCCACAGCTATGGAGTGCCGCTGCTATCAGGGCGGAGACGGTCGTACCAAGATGAAGCTTTTGCGCTATAAGCTGGGTGATATCAAGGCGTTTGGCATTGCTGCTGTTTTACTAGCAGCAGTGTTTGTGCTGTGCAGCTTTGGTCTGTGAGGTTATTATGCGTAATATTGTCTTGTTTTTAACTTATGAGGGCACAGCCTACCACGGTTGGCAGATGCAGAAAAATCTTGCAACGGTGCAGCAGACGCTGGAGAAGGCTATTTCCATGGTAGTTTCCCACAGCGTCCATGTGACCGGCTGTGGACGCACAGATGCGGGTGTCCATGCGAAATGCTATGTGGCAAACTTCCATACTGCGTCTACCATCCCGGCAGATCGGCTGCCCTATGCTCTGAATACCCACTTGCCTGCGGATGTGGTTGTTACAAATGCATTTGATGTGCACGAGGATTTTAATGCTATTGGCTCCTGCGCCCGAAAGGAGTATACCTATGTAATCTATAACTCTCGTGTCCGGGATCCCTTCTATGTGAATCGTGCATGGTTTTATCCCAAGCACTTGGATGAGAAAATCATGCAGGAGGCGGCGCAGCAGTTTGTTGGAACCCATGATTTTGCGGCTGTACGTTCTGTGGGCACGGATGTAAAGTCTACGGTACGAACTGTGTATTATTATAATGTAGAGCGGCAGGGAGATCTAATTTTCCTGAAGGTGTGTGCAAATGGCTTTTTGTACAACATGGCACGGGCTATGGCAGGTACGGTGGTCTATGCCGCTGAGGGGAAGATAAAGCCCTCCGAGATTTGCACCATCCTGGACTCAGGTAACCGCACGGCCGCCGGACCGACAGTTCCGCCCGGCGGTCTGTACATGACCCACTTGTGGTATGATGATGGGGTGGAAAAATTTGCATGCCCCGAATAAGCAAATGTTCAAAGAATGTTTTTTCTTTTCCGGAGAAGATGTGATATAGTTTCCGGCAGAAAGGTCGTGATTGTGTATGCAGCCTAAGATGTGTACGAAATGTAAAAAGAATATTGCCGTCGTTTTTATCACCAAGATTGAAAACGGCGTTACTATGAATGAAGGCTACTGCCTGAAATGCGCCAGAACCCTGGGAATTCCGCAGATTGATTCTGCTGTTAAGCAGATGGGATTTTCCGAGGAAGATCTGGACAATCTGACAGATGAAATGAGCAGTATGTTCGGACAAATGGAGGAAAGTGCTGATAATGAGGATGAAGTGGACAGCCAGACGGCCACCTTTCCTTTGCTGAATCAGCTCTTTGGTTCGACAAATCTTCCTGCCAAAAAAGAGGAATCGTCAAAAAATGACTCTGGCGAGCAGGAACAGGCTAAGAAGAAAGTGAAAAAGCATAAATTCCTGGACAGCTACTGTATGAACCTGACCGGTCGAGCCCGGGAGGGAAAGCTGGATAAGGTGATCGGCAGAGATGTGGAAACGGAGCGTGTGATCCAGATCCTGAATCGCCGTCAGAAGAATAATCCCTGCCTGATAGGCGAGCCGGGTGTTGGTAAGACTGCGATTGCGGAGGGACTTGCCCAGCGTATAGCGGCTGGAGATGTGCCTTATAAACTCAGGGATAAGGAAGTGTTTCTGCTTGATTTGACAGCTTTGGTGGCAGGCACCCAGTTTCGGGGTCAGTTTGAAAGCCGTATGAAGAGCTTGATCGGCGAGATCAGAGAATGTGGCAACATTATTCTTGTTATCGACGAGGTTCATAATCTGGTGGGCGCCGGCGACGCGGAAGGCTCCATGAACGCTGCCAATATTTTAAAGCCTGCGCTTTCCAGAGGAGAGATCCAGGTTATCGGCGCAACCACATTCAATGAATACCGCAAGCATATTGAAAAGGATGCTGCTTTGGAACGCCGGTTTCAGCCGGTATCTGTTGCGGAACCTACCATTGAAGAGGCATGTCAGATCATGCAAGGGATCGCCAAAGCTTATGCTCAATTCCATGGTGTGACAATTTCTCCTGAGATTGCCCGTCAGTGTGTTATCCTGTCTGAGCGGTATATTACAGATCGTTTTCTGCCGGATAAGGCAATCGATTTGCTGGACGAAGCTTGCTCTGATGTAAATCTTCGCTGCAAGGAAATTTCTCAGCTTGCGGAATTGAAGAAAGAACGGGATGACTACGAATTAGAACTGAAAATGCTTACTGATGATACAGAAAACGAGCACTATGAGCGCTTGGCTGTTATTCGCAGTAAGCTGTGTCAGATCGCTGCGGAAATTGAACGGTTGGATCAGATTCCTGCGCCGGCGGTAACAATGGAAAACCTCGCCAGGATCATTGAACTCTGGACAAAGATCCCTGCCAGCAAGATCAAAGCGCAGGAATATGCCCAGATCAAAGGGCTTGCGGACCGACTGAAGGAGCACATTGTCGGTCAGGACGAAGCGGTGGATGCTGTAGCGAAGGCGATTCGCAGAAACCGGGTCGGTATCTCGCCTAAAAAGAGACCTGTTTCCTTTATTTTTGTTGGGCCGACAGGTGTTGGTAAAACAGAGCTTGTTAAGCGTCTTGCTGACGATTTATTTGACAGTGTAGATGCACTGATTCGACTGGATATGTCCGAATATATGGAAAAGCACACTGTTTCCAAGTTGATTGGTTCGCCTCCCGGCTATGTAGGCTATGATGAGGCCGGTCAACTTACTGAGAAGATCCGCCGTAAGCCTTACAGCGTTGTGCTGTTCGATGAAATCGAAAAGGCGCATCCCGATGTCCTGAATGTGCTATTGCAAGTGCTGGATGACGGCCGTATCACCGATGCGCAGGGTAGGGTGGTCAACTTTGAAAATACGATCATTGTTATGACCTCCAATGCCGGCTCTGAGGGCAGGGTAGGCGGACTTGGATTCGGAAGAACAGATCAGGATCAGGTTCGCGATAAGACCATGAAAGCTCTCCAGGAGTTCCTGCGTCCGGAGTTTATTAACCGCGTTGATGAGATTATTACCTTCAACCATCTGACTCAGGATAATTTCCTTGGGATTGCGGATATTATGCTTGCAGAGCTAAAGCAGAGCCTTTCAGACCGCGGACTTGCACTTACTTGGAATGAGGAGATTCGTCAGATCCTAGTTAAGAAGGCTTATTCTGTAACCTATGGTGCAAGAAATCTGCGCCGTACCATCCAAAAGGAGTTGGAAGATCCCATTTCAGAAAGAATCATAGATTCTTTTGAAACACCTATTTCCGCAATGCACATCGCCACAGAAGATGATCGTATTACAGTTGAAGCAAAATAAGCAGACCGGGAGGCGATCGCCTCCCGGCCTTTGCTTACAGATCGAATTTATGCGTTAATTTGTCGGATACCTTCCAGGCAGCATCTTCTACTTTACTGGCGGCTTGTGCAGCCAGCTTTCTGGTGGGATTGGAGCGTGACATCATTAAAATACCGACGGCACCTGCAGCGGCACCCAGCCCCATGGTCAAAGCCAATCCTTTAACGGTCATTCGCGTCATTCCTCCTTCCTATCTGACGAACTCCGTCAGATAGTATTATTAATATGCCCACTTTTAAAATTATCACCCGAGGAAAGGTTTCTCTCTTTTCACAGCAAATATTTTGTGATACAATAAGAAAAAAGTGGAAAATGGAGGTATTCGCTATGTCCATTGATAAGTTGCAAGAGAAGATTCGCAAGTTGAAAAATCCCTTGGCGGTGGATTTCAGTGTTTTACCCGAGCATATTCCGCCATATATTTTAGAGGCGGCCGGCAGCTTTCCGAAGGCGTATGCGGAATTTTGCAAGACCCTTTTGGAGGGACTGAAGTCTATTGTTCCTGCTGCTCGTTTTGATTTTGGTACATTTGCGCTTTTGGGTAGCGGTGGGCTGGAATGCTTGGTAGATATACTGGGTTTTGCGAAAGCCTGTGGTTATTATGTGCTTCTTGATGGCGTTGAAGCGCTGTCAGCACAGAGTGCTTCCCGTGCCGCACAGCTTCTTATGACGCATGATTGTAAATGGTATTTTGACGGTTTGATTGTAACGGCTTATATTGGAAGTGACGGTATTCGTCCCTATGTTGAAAAACTTAAAGAAACAGGTAAAGACTTGTTTGTAGTCGCCCGAACATCCAATCGTACTGCGCCGGAAACCCAGGATTTACTGACTGGCTCGCGCTTGGCGCATGTAGCAAAGACGGACATCATAAACCGATTTGCTGAGCCGCTGATCGGACGGTGCGGGTATTCACAGGTGGCTGTTATGGCTGCCGCGTCTTCTGCAGACAGTCTTCGGACACTGCGTACTAAATATAAGTACATATTCTTGCTGCTGGATGGTTTTGATTATCCAAACGCCAATGCCAAAAATTGTAGTTTCGCTTTTGACGCGCTGGGGCATGGAGCGATGGCATGTGCCGGACTGTCTGTCACGGCAGCGTGGATGGATAATGATAGCCCATCAGAATATGTCATCGCCGCGGTAAATGCTGCTGAACGGGCGAAGAAAAATCTGAACCGATATGTGACTATACTGTAAGTATCCGGGGCGTATGCCCCGGCTGCGTTAGAAACCTCTGCCGGACTGTGCCTGAGTATCGTCGGCTGTGCCGATGCCCTCGGTGTTGTCCGTCCCGTCGGTGTACATGGGCATACTTGTGTCCACACTAGGATCGGGAATGTTCGTATCAATGGTGGGATCCATGTCTGGAAGGATCGTAGCATCGGTACTGGGCTGACTGGTGTTTGTGTCATTTCTTCTGCCACAGGCAGCAAGGGAAAGTGTAAGGACAAGAGCGAATGCGATTATACTGATTCTTTTCATAGGAACCCTCCTGAATCATTGAATTCATAACTATTATTTCCCGTTTTATAAATTCTACTCTGTAAAAACATAAAACACTTTTTTAAACTGTATTTTGTAAAAATCTTCCGAAAAATTATTTTTAGCCATTGCTATTTCTCTTGAGTTCCGCTATAATAAATTGAAACAAATATGAAAGGGAGATTTGTTCCTTATGAAGAGACTTTCCGTTAAAAAGAATATTGAATGTATGGCATGCCTGGAGTGTGTCCGTGCTTGCTCCACTGCTTTCTATAAGGAGTTCAACGAGGATCTGTCCAGTATCCGTATTGTTGCAAAGGGTGCCGGCGCTAAGCCGATGACCTGTATTCAGTGCGGCAAGTGCATGAAGGCCTGTGAATTTGGAGCTATTACGCAGAATCCTAAGACTGGCGTATACATGATCAATAAAAAGCTTTGCACCTCCTGTGGAAAATGCGTTGAGGCTTGTCCTATGAAGGTTATGGTCATGCCCGAGGAGGGACCTACCAGCAAGTGCATTGCCTGCGGCATTTGCGTGAAGGCTTGCCCCATGGAGCTTCTGGAGATCGTCGAAAAGTAATCTTACATAATAGGCAGGGCAACCGGAAAACCGGGATGCCCTGCTTTTCGTATCTTTGTATGGGAGGTGTCTTATGAGCAAAGTGGATGAAAGCGCAAAAAGACCGTGGAAGAAGAGAGTTTTGATTATTTTTGGAATACTGTTTGCGGTGCTTTTGATCGTAGTTGCCGCATTTTACATGATTGCAGATTCCTTCTTTGACCAGATTGGAAGATTGGAGCAAGATCAAACCATATCCCCAGATCAGCTGGAGACTGTGTTTGAAGAGGGAGAAACAGTGGAGACAGACCCGATTCTGGAACAGGCGGAAACTATCTTCAGCGGAAAAAATGTGGTAAATATTTTGCTTGTGGGACAGGATAAGCGGGGAGGAGATGAACCGCAGCGTACTGATGCCATGATCCTGTGTACTATCAACAAAGCAACCAAGACACTGACAATGACCTCTTTTATGCGTGATATGTGGGTCTATATTCCTGACTATTATAATCAGCGAATAAACCTTCCTTATCGGCTTGGCGGCTTCGAACTGCTAAATAATACCCTGGAATACAACTTTGGCGTAGCTGCAGATTACAATATTGAGATTGATTTCTCTGGTTTTATGAAGGCAATCGATATTATCGGCGGTGTTGAGATCGAATTGACATCCGCAGAAGCAAAGTATCTGAATAAGCGCGGAAACTGGGGTGTTGAAGCAAATCAAGGATGGGAATTGACTGAGGGTGTCAATCTACTGACAGGTTCTCAGGCGCTGGCTTACTCCCGTATTCGCCAGATCGGAACCGATTTTGGGCGTACCAACCGCCAAAGAACAGTACTTACCGCGTTGATCGAAAAGGCCAAGACCCTTAGCGCAACAGAACTGTACGGCCTTGCGAAAGAAATCATTCCGCTGCTGCGCACGGATATGACTAACCCACAGATGTTTGGGCTAATTCTGGATATGATTCCAATGCTGTCTGATTTACAGATCGTTTCCCAGCGGATCCCTATGGACGGCGAGTATTCCTTTGCAACAAAGAATGGAGCTGATGTGATCGTTCTGGACAAGAAAAATTTGGAGGCAAACAAGCAACTGCTGATTGTTGCGATGGAAGATGAGTAATGAAAAGAACCCTGCCATATATTGTGGCAGGGTTCTTGTAAAGTTACAGAAAATTACTGTTTGTAATAATTGCATATCTTTGCGGGATATGATATACTGTATATAATCATACACCCGGAGGCGTTTATGATGGAATTAACAACTTTTCAGCAGAAAATAACTGCTTTACTACCCAATATTGAGGTTCGTTTTTCTGAGGCAATGGCTAAGCATACTTCCTTCCGTATCGGCGGACCAGCAGAAGTAATGGCGTTTCCCAGAAATGAAAATGAATTGGCACAGATCATAAAAGTGTCCAAATTATTGGACTGCAAGTACGCTATCCTTGGTGCAGGTACAAATATTCTTGCACCGGATAAAGGTATGCCCGGGCTTGTGATATGCCTGAAAGACTCTCTTGAGGGAATGGTTCGGCTGGATGATACCCGGATTCGGGTTTTTGCCGGTGTAACCATGTCCCGTGCTGCTGTGTTTGCTGCTGGGCAGGGGCTTGGTGGCATGGAATTTGCCCATGGGATCCCGGGTACAGTTGGTGGTGGCGTGTATATGAACGCAGGCGCTTATGGTGGTGAGATCTCCCAGATCTGCCAAAGTGTTGATGTCATGAGTCCTGAAGGGGAAATACAGACACTTTCTGCACAACAAATGGAGTTTTCTTATCGGCACAGTTGTCTTGAGGAGACTTCCGGTATTGTGATCAGCGCGGTATTTTCTCTTATACCTAAGCCTGAGCAGGAGATCCGGGAATTGATGCAAGAGCTTATGCGTCGGAGGAAAACGTCGCAACCTTTGGATGTTCCTTCTGCGGGTTCTGCATTTAAGCGCCCTGTCGGCGGTTATGCAGCAGCGCTGATCGACCAGGCAGGTCTAAAGGGCTTTAGGATCGGAGATGCAGCTGTATCTGAAAAACATGCAGGCTTTGTCGTGAATCTAGGCAATGCGACAGCAAGCGATGTTACAGCTCTTTTGCAGGAAGTATCCGACAAGGTTTTTGATCACTCCGGGATCCGTATTGAGCCTGAAGTCAGAATTTGGTAAAAAGGGAGGAGATACTGTGGCAATTTCGTTTTCTGCAGGGGCAAAAGCTGAGATCTGCCGCAGCTTTCCCCAAAAACGTTGCTGCGCACAGGCGCAGTGCTTTGGTATCTTGCTGTTCTGTAATAGCTTTGCTTCTGATGGCATCCGGATTATTACTGAGAGTAAGGAATTTGCACAGTTGTTGCCCAGATTATTCAAAAAAGCATTTGGCGCATCCTTTGATGTGCTTCCGGATGCAGATGTTGTAGGCAAGCTGATATTTCAGATCACAGATCGAGATAAGATCGAATCCGTCATGGCTGTCTACGGTTTTGACCCTGCGGATACCTTATCGTTACATATCAATCTTCCTGTGTTGGAAGAGGACTGCTGTAAGGTGGCATTTATGCGAGGGGCCTTTCTGTCAGGCGGCTCGGTGACCGATCCCGGAAAGGGGTACCACCTGGAGCTTGCCACTACGCATCAGGTAGTTGCAAGAGAGGCATATACTTTTGTTCACGAGGTTCTGGGATTTTATCCCAAAACTGCCCAGCGCGGCGGTGGACAGGTATTGTACTTAAAAAACAGTGAGCTTGTTTCTGATTTTCTTACTTTTTTGGGTGCGCCGGTAGCTGCTATGGGCATCATGGAGGCGCGGTTGGAAAAGGAATTGAACAATAAAGTAAACCGCCGCTGTAATTGTGATGATGCCAATACCTCCAAGGTCGTGGAGGCCGCTCAAGAGCAGTTATCAGCTATCCGCATTTTGCGCCAGAGAGGGCAGATCGAAAGCCTTCCAATGAAATTAAAGCAGGCGGCAATCGCCAGAGAGAGTAACCCCGAGGCCTCTTTAACAGAACTGGCATCTATGATGGAACCGCCGATTACCAAACCTGCCATGAATCACCGGCTGAAGAAGCTGCTGCAATTGGCAAAGGAGTAGAGACAGATGAGCTTTGTACACCTGCATGTTCACTCTGAATACAGTCTTTTGGACGGAGCTTGCCGGATTGGCAGCATGATGGACCGGGTCAAGGAATTGGGACAAAATGCGATAGCTCTGACTGACCATGGCGTTATGTATGGTTGCATTGACTTTTACAAGGCAGCAAAAGCGGCAGGTATAAAGCCTATCATTGGCTGCGAGGTTTATGTTGCGCGCCGTGGTATGGAGGACCGTATTCACGGAATTGACAATGAATCTTACCATTTAGTGCTGCTTTGCGAGAATCGCACAGGCTATGAGAACCTTTGTTTGCTGGTTTCCGAAGCGTTTATGCACGGTTTTTACGGTAAGCCCAGAGTGGATTTGGATCTGCTCAGAAAGCACCACGAGGGATTGATTGCCTTGAGTGCATGCCTTGCTGGTGCGATTCCTCAGCGTCTACTGGAGGAGGATTATGACGGCGCTAAGGCGTATGCGTTGACAATGTCGGATATTTTCGGCGAGGGTAACTTTTATCTGGAATTGCAGGATCACGGCATTGCTGAGCAGCGTCCTGTAAACCAAGGCGTTATGCGTCTGGCACGGGAGACGGGTTTGCCGCTGGTTGTCACCAATGATGCCCACTATCTACGCCGTGAGGATGCTAAAATGCAGGATGTACTGCTGTGTGTCCAGACTGGTAAAACGGTAGATGACCCCAACCGGATGAAATTTGAAACAGAAGAGTTTTACCTGAAGAGCGAGGATGAGCTGCGGCAATTGTTCCCAAATTGCGACGAGGCTTTTCAAAATACCGTTTTGATCGCTGACAGATGTAATTTGGAGTTTGTATTTAATCAGTACCATTTGCCCTCATTCCCGGTTCCGGATGGCTATACGAATGAGGAATACTTCCGGAAGCTTTGTATGGACGGCTTCCGTGAGCGGTATAAAGATCCACCTGAAAGTTATCTGGAACGGCTGGAATATGAGATCGGTGTCATCAGCCGTATGGGCTATGTTAACTATTATCTGATTGTATGGGATTTTATTCGTTTTGCGAAGGAATCCGGAATCCCGGTCGGTCCTGGCCGCGGTTCCGGCGCTGCCTCTATCGTTGCATACTGTATGCACATTACAGAGGTCGATCCTATGAAATATGCGCTTATTTTTGAGCGTTTTCTAAATCCTGAGCGTGTCAGCATGCCTGATTTTGATACAGATTTTTGTCAGGAGCGCCGCGGTGAAGTGATTGATTATGTCATGCGTAAATATGGCTCAGATCATGTGGCGCAGATCGCAACTTTTGGCACGATGGCGGCTCGGGGCGCTATCCGAGATGTGGGAAGGGCGTTGAATTTCTCCTATGCAGAGACGGATGTAGTGGCGAAGCTTGTACCCACCATGCCGTTGCATATAACGTTGAAAGAAGCACTGAATGTATCGCCCAAGCTCAAGGAGATGTATGATGGAGATGAGCGTGTCAGAACGCTGATCGATACAGCGATGAGCCTGGAGGGCATGCCCAGAAATACTTCAACCCACGCTGCCGGCGTGGTTATCACAGCAGACCCAGTTTGCAGCTATGTGCCGCTTTCGCGCAACGACGATACCATTGTGACCCAGTACACAATGACGACGATTGAAGAGCTGGGTCTTCTAAAAATGGATTTTCTGGGTCTTCGGAATCTGACTGTGATTCGGGACGCAGAGGAGCAGATCCGGCAGATCAAGCCTGACTTTTCCATTGATAATATCCCGGATGATGATCCTCAAACCTTTCAGATGTTGACGGAGGGTAAGACACAGGGTGTGTTTCAGCTTGAGTCTGCTGGCATGACCGGTGTGTGTGTAGGTATGAAGGCGAGCAGTATTGAGGATATTACCGCGATTGTTGCGCTCTACCGTCCCGGTCCCATGGATTCTATTCCCACATTTATAGAGAATAAGCTGAACCATAGAAAGGTAACCTATAAGACGCCTATGCTGGAGCCGATCCTGAAGGTTACCTACGGCTGTATCGTCTATCAGGAACAGGTTATTGAGATATTCCGTCAGCTGGGTGGTTACACCATGGGACAGGCTGACAATATCCGCCGTGCCATCTCTAAGAAAAAGCAGAAAGTCATAGAGGCGGAGCGAAAAGTTTTCGTCTATGGTGACCCACAGCAGGGGATCTCCGGCGCAATGGCAAAGGGTGTACCAGAGTCGGTAGCTCAGTCGATTTACGATGAGATTGTTGCCTTTGCAAACTATGCCTTTAACAAGGCGCACGCTGTTTGTTATGCTGTGGTGGCGTATCAGACGGCATACCTTAAGTGTCACTATCCTAAGCAGTATATGGCGGCGCTGATGACTTCTGTGCTGGATTCCGCTACAAAGATATCGGGCTATATTGCTGAATGTAAGGAATTGAATATCCCGGTGCTGCCACCGGATATCAACAATTCCGATGATCATTTTACTGTTGAGGGTGACGCGATTCGTTTTGGCTTGGGCGCAGTCAAGAATGTGGGCAGAGGCTTGATCCGCAGTATGGCTGCCAAGCGCCGGGAAGACGGCTCTTTCAAATCGTTGGAGGACTTTATCCAGCGAATGGGAGAGGGTGAATTGAATAAGCGTGCGGTTGAAAACTTTATTAAGTGCGGCGCAATGGATTGCTTCGGCTATCACCGCAGTGAGCTGCTGGCTGTGTACGATACTATGATGGACAGCATTGCATCTTCCCGAAAGAAGAACCTG
>JAZOSG010000117.1:0-2201 GCA_045657005.1 Faecousia sp. | reverse complement strand
CATGGCACATGAATCTGCCGACCGTTACGCCTCTGCTACCCAGATGCTGGCGGATATGGATGAATTCCGGAAGAATCCGTCCATGCTCTTTGATTACAACACACCTCCCATCGACGAGGTGATCAAGCTGAAAAAGCCGCCGCTGGTGCTGGAGACAGAGCCACCCAAGACAACGGCAGAGCGTGTAGAGCGAAGAAAGACCGACGCGAGCGCACAGCCGCCCCGCCGCCGCACTACCTCCGGCTCCGGCAGCAGCCAGCCCCGGCGCCGCACCCAGGACAAGGAAGAGGAAAAGCGCAGCAATGTGGCGACTATCGCCATCATCGCCTGCTCCGCAGTTATGATCGTAGCGATCGCCATTTTCCTGGTGGTGCTGCTCAGCGACGGCTCCGGTGCTGCAAGAGATCTGGTGGATGTGCCGAACCTGATCGGCAAGGTCTACAGTGAGCTGCCGGAGTACGAGGATTTTGATATAGAGATCGATAAAGAGGTCTACGACGAGACCTATCCTGCCGGCCAGATCATTGACCAGAATCCGCTGGAAGGGGAGCAGATCGAAAAGAATAAAACCATTTATGTCATCGTCAGCCTGGGCGAAACGCCCAAGGTAGTCAAGATGCCCAATGTGGTAGACTGGGAGCTTTCCCAGGCAGAGCGCGCCCTGAATAACCTGGGCATGAACCTGCAGCTGAATGTTGAATATGAAAACCACGATGAGGTAGCCAAGGACAGCGTCATCCGCACAGAGCCTATGGCAGAGACAGAGCTGACCGCGGGCCAGGAGGTGACGGTATTCGTCAGCCTGGGCATGGAGCTGAAAACAGGCGCGATGCCTGATGTGGTAGGCGACAAGCTGGAAAGCGCCAAGAAGGTGCTGGAAAGCCAGGAGCTGAATCTGAGCATCGTAGAAGAGCCCATTTTTGATTCCACAGTACCCCAGGGCGATATCGTTCGCACCGAGCCGGAGAGCGGCGAGCAGCTGAGCACCGGACAGACCGTGACGCTGTATATCAGTAAGGGACCGGAGCTTGTCACCATGCCCAATGTGGTGGGTATGAGTATCGGCAATGCCTACAGCGTACTCAATACTGCCGGCTTTAGTACAACGAACATTGAATGTGTCTATGTTGACAGCAAAGAGGACAAAGATGAAGTGCTGACCCAGTCTGTGGAGAAGAATACCAATGTGGATGTGAATACACAGATCAAGCTTGAGGTCGCCAAGGGCCCCGGAAACGCTGCGGAGGTGACCAAGGATGTGGTCATCAACCTGCGCAGCAGCGCCGATGGCGGCGAATGTGAGGTGCGCGTTACCAGAAACGGTCAGGAAGTCTTTAATCAGACGGTAGCGCAAGGCACGACCTCCATCACTATCAAAAACCAAACAGGCAGCGGCGCTCAGAAATATGTAGTAGAGATCGATGGCATGGATGGGTTCGATCACTGGGAGGAATTCTCCTAAATGGCTGATAAACAAACAGGGCGCATCGTCCGATCCTTAAGCGGCTTTTATGATGTGCAGACCCCAGATGGGATCGTTACCTGCCGGGGCAGAGGTTCTCTGCGCCGGACAGGCGACAGCCCCCTGACCGGGGATATCGTGGAGATATCCCAGCAGAAGGGGAAAGGCATGGTGGAGCGGATCCTGCCCCGGAAAAACCGGTTTGTCCGCCCGGCGGTTGCCAATGTCGACGCACTGGTGGTATTTGCCGCCAATGTCAATCCGGTGACAGAGCCGTTTCTCATCGACCGGGTGGCAGACATTGCCGGCGACCAGGAGGTGCCTGTGTACCTTTGCGTGAACAAATGCGACCTGGATCCTGCGGCAGAGCTGGTGCGCATCTACCAAAACGCAGGCTTTCCGGTGATCCGCGCCAGCGCGGAAACAGGAGAGGGCGTAGAGGATCTGCGCCGGCTGCTGTGGGGAAAGCTCACCGCCTTTACCGGCAATACCGGCGTGGGAAAGAGCAGCATGCTCAATGCCCTGTGTCCGGAGCTGTCCCTTGCCACCGGTGAAGTGTCGGAAAAGCTGGGCAGAGGCCGCCATACCACCCGGCATGTGCAGCTGTACTGCCTGGGGGAGGATACCTATGTGGCAGATACCCCCGGCTTTTCTTCCTTTGATACTGATCAAATGGATGTGATGCTGAAAGAGAATCTCCAGTATGCTTTTTCGGACTTCCGGGAGTATCTGGGATGCT
>JAZOSG010000116.1:0-2102 GCA_045657005.1 Faecousia sp. | reverse complement strand
AACCCGGCGAATATACATACGATACCTCTACCGAGCCTTCCATCTTTGAAGGCAGCTTCGGCGAGAACCTGAAGAACACCTTCAAGGCCATCGGCAAGCGTCTCACCTACGGCGGTGACACCGGCAAGGATCAGAGAGTTTACTATTTCAACACCAAGAAGATCATGGGCAACAAGTTCGGCACACCCAGCCCCATCATCTTCGAGGTCATGAACAAGCGCAGATAATCTTGCAAAGGAGTGATGAATTTGGCTGTATTACAAAACTTTAAGTGCCCCTGCTGTGACGGCGCAGTTGAGTTTGACAGTTCCTCTCAAAAGATGAAATGTCCTTATTGCAGTTCGGAGTTCGAGGTGTCGGATCTTCAGGCATACAGCAACGCATTGCACGATCAGATAGAGGATAAGATGCAATGGGATACTTCAGCCGGTACACAGTGGCAGCCGGGCGAAACCGAGGGTATGCGTATCTATACCTGCAATACCTGTGGCGGAGAGGTGGTTGGTGATGAGACCACCGGTGCTACGGAATGTCCCTTCTGCGGAAATCCCGTGGTCATGACCGGACAGTTTGCCGGAGATCTGAAACCGGATCTGGTGATTCCGTTTAAGCTGGACAAGAAGGCAGCAATCAAGGCACTGCAAAAGCACTATGGCGGTAAGAAGCTACTGCCTAAGGTGTTTAAGGATCAAAACCGGGTGAAGGAAGTTAAGGGCCTGTATGTTCCTGTGTGGCTGTTTGACGCAGATGCAGAGGGTTTTGTGCAGTATAAGGCATCCCGGGTGCGCACCTGGAGCGACAGTAATTACAATTACACAGAAACCAGCTTTTACAAAGTGATTCGCGGCGGCAATCTTGCCTTCACCAATGTGCCTGTTGACGGATCCACAAAGATGGATGATGCGATGATGGAATCCATTGAGCCGTACAACATTACGGAGGCTGTGGATTTTCAGACGGCATATCTGTCCGGTTATCTGGCTGACAAATACGATGTAAATTCGGAAGACAGCATCCAAAGAGCAAACGAGCGCATCAAGAAAAGCACCGAGGAAGCTTTTGAATCCACGGTGAACGGTTATACCACAGTAACACCCACCAATACAAATATTTCGCTGGAAAATGGCACGGCAAAATATGCTTTATTTCCCGTATGGATCCTTACGACCCAATGGAACAAGAAAAAGTATACCTTTGCGATGAACGGTCAAACCGGAAGATTGGTAGGCGACCTGCCGCTGGATTCCGCAGCTTACCGCAAGTGGCTGGTGGGATTGACGGTATTGTTCGGCGCAATTGCCTTTGGCGTGCAATACTTGTTCTGGTTGCTGTAAGGAGGTGGGCAATATGAAGAAAATAGTCTCTTTATTGCTGGCGCTGATGCTGTTTGTTACCTTCGCGGTCACAGCGTACGCAGCAGAAGCAGAAGAATATTTTGTCATTGATGACGCTGACATCCTGACTGACAGCGAAGTAAACACGCTGGATAAGAAGTTGGCAGAGCTTAGCAGCACTTATCAGGCGCAGATCATTATCTTAACAGTGGACTCCCTGGAAGGCGAGGACATCGATACATATCTGGAGAACACCTACGATACACTGGGGTTCGGCTACGGCCAGGACCACGACGGTGTACTGCTGCTGATCTGTATGGAACCCCGGGAATGGCGGATTCTCAGCAACGGTTTTGCCGGCGAGGCCATCGATCCTGATGCAATCGAAAAGATCGGAGAAGCGTTCACATCCGATTTGTCTGACGGTAATTATGCAGAGGCTTTCGACACCTTCGCAGATAAGTGTGAATACTATCTCGACGGCTATCTGAACGGCTTCCCCTTCGAGTTCGGAAAGGCACTGCTGATTTCCCTTGGCGTAGGTATTTTAATTGCCCTGGGTATCACCAAGGGCTGGAAGAAGCAGCTGAAATCTGTCCAAAAGCAGAGCAAGGCCAATGCTTATGTGAAGGCCGGCAGCATGAAGATTACCCAATCCGGTGACTACTTTATGTACCGTAATTTGACCAAGACACAGCGACAGAAGAGCAGTTCTTCGTCCTCCGGCGGCGGATCATCCCGCAGCACCGGTGGTGGTAGCTTCTAAAC
>JAZOSG010000115.1:0-6101 GCA_045657005.1 Faecousia sp. | reverse complement strand
TCCGATGGAGCGATAAACAGTGGACAGTTGATAGTGGATAGTTGACAGTTAAGGTGTCGCCTTCGGCGACTATTTGAATCATTTTCCGTAGGAAAATACCTCAATTGTCAACTGTCAACTGTTAACTGTCAACTTCGAGCGACAGCTCGCTAAACTGGAATCTAGTAATGACAATGGCGGCTGCCTTCCGGCAGCCGCCATACTTTTTGTTTATTGATCCGGAATTACTTGCCCACTTGGACGCGCCAACCCTTGGTATCGGGCAGTTTGCCGGTCTGGATGCCGGTGATGGTCTCATAAAGCTTCATGCTGAGAGGGCCGGTCTCGCCATTTGCAATGGTCATGACCTCGTCCTGATAACGCAGCTTTCCCACCGGGGAGATGACCGCAGCAGTACCGGTACCGAACACCTCTTCCAGGATGCCGTCCTTTTGCGCCTGCAGCAGCTCTTCGGCAGAGATCTTCCGCTCCTCTACCTCGTAGCCCCAGTCCCTGCAAAGCTGGATGGTGGAATCCCGGGTGATGCCCGGCAGGATAGAACCGCTGAGGGCGGGGGTGACCACCTTGCCTGCGATCTTGAAGAAGATGTTCATAGCGCCCACCTCTTCAATGTACTTGCGCTCTACGCCGTCCAGCCACAGCACCTGAGAGTAGCCTGCGTCATGTGCCTTCTGCTGGGCGATCAGGCTGGCAGCATAGTTGCCGCCGGTCTTGGCAAAGCCGATGCCTCCCCGGACTGCACGGACATACTCGTCCTCGATCCAGATGCCCACCGGTGCCAGACCGCTTTCGTAGTAAGCGCCGCTGGGAGACAGGATCACCATGAACAGATATGTCTTGGAGGGTGCAACGCCCAAGAATTCATCGGTAGCGATGATAAAGGGACGGATATACAAAGAGGTACCCGGCTCGGTGGGGATCCAGTCCCGATCCACATCCACCACAGCGCTGACAGCCTGCACGAAGTCCTCAATGGGCAGCTGAGGGATCACCAGACGGTCGTTGGTGTTGTTGGTGCGCTTTGCATTCATATCGGGGCGGAACAGATATACTTCACCGTCGTCGCCCTTGTAAGCCTTCAGACCCTCGAACATTTCCTGACCGTAGTGGTACACCATTGCGGCAGGGGACAAAGAGATATTCTGGAAGGGAACGATCCGGGGATCGTGCCAGCCCTGACCCTCAGTATAGTTCATCACGAACATATGATCCGTGAAGATCTTGCCAAAGCCCAACTTCTCACCGGGAGCCGGCTTTGCCTTGGGAGTCTTGGTCAATTCAATTTTAATGTCCAGCATCGTCGTTACACCTCTTTAGTAGTCGTAGCCGGTTTGCAAGGCCTGGCAGTTGATGTCGATCAGGTCTGCCTTTTTGGCAGGAATAAAGCTCTCCAGGGTCTGACGGTTGCCCTCAAAGGGTACTGCGCCGGACTCCTTGAGCACCTTGCCCACCAGGATCATGTTGGCAAGGGTAGCAAAGCCGGCGTCCTTGGCAAGCTGGGTGGCAGGGATGTAGTGCACCTTTACATCGGTACGCTCCACCTTCGCATTGATCAAGGTGGAATCGATGAAGATCTGACCGCCGGGAACCACTGCATCCACAAACTTCTGCAAAGAGGGCAGGTTCATGGCGACCAGCACATCGGGGTTGGTGATAATGGGAGAACCAACGGGAGAATCGGACAGCACCACAGAGCAGTTGGCTGTGCCACCGCGCATCTCGGGGCCGTAAGAGGGCAGCCAGGAGACCTGCATATTTTCCGTCAGTCCCTTGTAGGCAAGGAACTTACCGGCAAACAGGACGCCCTGCCCGCCGAAGCCGGCAATAAGGATCTGTGTGGCTTTCATTCCTTTTCCTCCTTTGCGGCAGTTCTGTCCTTATAGACACCCAGAGGATAGTAAGGCAGCATATCGCTTTCCACCCACTCCAGTGCCTTCTGAGGCGTCATGCCCCAGTTGGTGGGACAGGCAGAGACGACCTCGACCAGGGAGAAACCCTTGCCCTCGATCTGGTTCTGGAATGCCTTCTTGATCGCCTTCTTGGCGTTCTTTACATTCTTGACATTGTTCACAGCCACACGGGTGATATACTCAGGGCCCTCCAGGGTAGCCAGCATCTCGCAGACACGGATAGGCCAACCACAGTGATTCACATCTCTGCCGTAGGGGCTGGTCTGGGTCACCTGACCGGGCAGGCTGGTAGGTGCCATCTGACCGCCGGTCATGCCGTAAATGGCATTGTTGACAAAGATAACGGTGATGTTTTCGTTTCTTGCGGCGCTGTGCACCGTCTCTGCCATGCCGATGGAGGCAAGGTCGCCGTCACCCTGATAGGTAAAGACAATGTTCTCCGGACGGCTCCGCTTGATACCGGTAGCCACAGCTGGCGCCCTGCCATGGGCAGCCTCGATCATGTCGCAGGCAAAATAATCGTATGCCATAACGGCGCAGCCAACAGGCGCAACACCGATGGCTTTTCCCTCGATGCCCAATTCGTCAATGGCTTCTGCCACCAGACGGTGGATAATGCCGTGAGGGCAGCCGGGGCAGTAATGCAAGGGCGCATCGGTTAAAGCCTTGGGCTTTTCAAATACAACTGCCATGGTTAAAACTCTCCTTTCTGTGCCTTGCGCAGGGATTCAAGCACTTCATCAGGGCTGGGCATCATACCGCCGCAGCGGCAGCACAGACCCACAGGACGCTTGCACTGGGTCGCCAGGCGCACATCCTCGATCATCTGACCCATATTCAGCTCCACGCTGACAAAGCCCTTGACCTGATCGGCAGCCTTTAAAAGCGCTTCGCTGGGGAAGGGCCACAGGGTGATGGGACGGATCAGACCTGCCTTGATGCCCTCAGCACGGGCAGCCACCACCGCGTTCTTTGCCACACGGGAGGCAATACCAAAGGCAACCACGCAGATCTCTGCATCCTCCATCATGTACTCTTCCCACATAGCTTCGTTCTGCTCAACCTGCTTGTACTTTTCATAGCGCTCGAAATTCTTCTTTTCCAGCTCGTCGGGCTGCAGATACAAGGAGTTGACAATGTTATGCGCCCGCTTGCCCTTAGTGCCGGTGAGCGCCCAGGGCTTTTCGTAGGTCTCCACCTCCGCATCCTCGAAGGAGATCGGCTCCATCATCTGTCCGATGGTGCCGTCTGCCAGGATCATAGCAGTCATGCGGTACTTGTCCGCCAGGTTGAAGCCCTTGATGGTCAGGCTTGCCATCTCCTGCACGGAGGCAGGTGCCAGCACGATGGTTTTGTAGTCACCGTGACCGCCGCCCTTGACTGCCTGGAAATAGTCAGACTGGGAAGGCTGAATGCCGCCCAGACCGGGACCGCCGCGCTGGACATTGACTACGAAGGCAGGAATATCAGAGCCTGCGATATAGCTCAGACCCTCTTCTTTCAGAGAGATTCCGGGGCTGGAGGAGGAGGTCATAACACGCATGCCGGCAGCGGCTGCGCCATAGACCATGTTGATAGAGGCGATCTCACTTTCCGCCTGCAGGAAGACACCGCCGATCTTAGGCATTTTCTTTGCCATGTAGGCGGCGATCTCCGTCTGGGGGGTAATGGGATAGCCGAAATAGTGACGGCAGCCGGCACGGATCGCAGCTTCTGCGATGGCCTCGTTGCCCTTCATAAGTACGCGTTCTGCCATAATTGACCTCCTTACTTCTCTACCGTAATGATGCAGTCGGGGCACATGGTGGCACAGAAGGCGCAGCCGATGCACTTTTCCTCGTTCATCATCACCGCAGGTGAATAGCCTTTTTGGTTGATCTGCTCGGACGCGATGGCGAGACATCCCTTGGGACAGGCGTTGACGCACAGACCGCAGCCCTTGCACAGATCCGTTTGAAATGTGAGCTTTGGCATATAGATTCCTCCTTTTTATATGGGCAGGTCAAAATACTTTTCTTGCAGCTCCATGGCAAGCACCGGGGCGTTCAGTGGGGGCAGCCGGTTTGCCACAGAAGCCTCAGCGGTGTGCATCCACAAAGGAAGTCCACTGAGACTGCACAGCTTCTGTATGTATTCCAGAGAATCGGTGATCACCTGAGGGGTGGTCTCCCGTCCCAGATTGGTGTTGTTGACGATGCAGGTAAATTTCAGACCGCAAGCAGCCTCGATCTCCTGCATAATTTCCAACGCATCCTCCGGTGTCCGGGTCAGGGGACGGCAGCTGTTGGCAACAAACGCCATCCGGTAGTCGTTCTCCTTGATAATATCAGGGGTAAAGCGTCCCAGGGCGTAGGCGCCCCGGTCATCGCCACCGATGTCCATGATGCCCCAGGTGCTTTTATCCTGAACCAGACGGTAGCTTTCAGCAGGCAGCGCCGGAAGATCCACATTGGAGTTGGCAAATTTAGGTGAGATCAGATCGATCCCCGCTTTTTCCAACACCTCAGCAGAATCCTTGGTCCGGAAATAGGGGTTGACAATGTCCAAGTCCGCAATGCAGACCTTCTTCCCCTCCCCTGCCAGTAGCAGAGCATAGTTGACGGCGATATTGGTTTTTCCGCTGCCGTAATGTCCGGCAAATAGGGTTAAACGTTTATGTTCCATAATTATAATTTTTTACGAATGATCTTTCCGCTGGCGGTCTTCGGCAGGGATTCCTTGAACTCCACGATCCGGGGGTACTTGTAGGGCGCTGTTCTGGACTTGACATAGTTCTGGATCTCTTTTTTCAGCGCGTCAGTCCCCTCGGTACCGGAAACCAGCACGATGCTTGCTTTCACTACCTGTCCCCGAACCTCGTCCGGCGCAGCAGAGACTCCGCACTCCAGAACATAGGGAAGTTCCATGATGACATTTTCGATCTCAAAGGGTCCGATCCGATAGCCGGAGGACTTGATCACATCGTCGGCGCGTCCCACATACCAGAAGAAGCCGTCCTCGTCCTTCCACGCCAGGTCGCCGGTGTGGTAGTAGCCGTCACGCCAGGTCTCAGCCGTGACCTCAGGATTGCCCTCATAGCAATAGCTCAGACCACAGGGCAGGCCATTTTTGATATTGATACAGACCTCACCGGATTCGCCGGCATCCACCTCATTGCCATCCACATCCAGAAGATGCACATCGTACAGGGGCACAGGCTTGCCCATAGAGCCAAACTTGTGACTGTCCCCTGCCAGGTTGGCAATGATGACGGTACTTTCGGACTGACCGAAGCCCTCCATGATCTGAAGGCCGGTGGCCAGCTCAAACTGGCGGAACACCTCCGGATTCAGCGCCTCACCGGCAGTGGAAGCGTGCTGGATGGAGGAAAGGTCGTATTTACTGATATCCTGCTTAATGAGCATCCGGTACATAGTCGGCGGTGCACAGAAAGTAGTGATATTGTACTTTGCGAACATAGGCAGGATCTTCTCCGGATCAAAGCGGTCGAAATCGTAAACGAAAATAGCCGCCTCGCACAGCCACTGACCGTAGATCTTACCCCAGGAGGACTTCGCCCAGCCGGTGTCGGAGATGGTCAGATGCAGGCCGTCGGGATCGACCCGGTGCCAATATTTCGCGGTGATAAAGTGACCCAGAGGGTACTTATAATTGTGGGCTGCCAGCTTGGGATAGCCGGAGGTGCCGGAGGTAAAGAACATGAGCATGGGATCGGAGCCGCAGGGGGCGTCCTCATCTCTTGCAAAACGGCTGGAATACATGGCGTATTCCTCGTTAAAGTCGTGCCAACCTTCCCGACAGCCGCCAACCATGATCTTGTACTGCAAGTTGGGGCTCTTGGCAGCGGCCTCGTCCACCGCGTCAGCTACATTGCCGTCTGCGGTGCAGAGGATCGCCTTGACATTGCCTGCGGCAAAGCGGTAGGTAAAGTCCTTTTCCAGCAACTGGTTGGTGGCTGGAATGGCCACGGCGCCCAGCTTGTGCAGACCCAGAATGGCAAACCAGAACTGGTAGTGGCGTTTCAGCACCAGCATGACACGGTCGCCCCGCTTGATACCAAGGGACTTGAAATAGTTGGCAGTTCTGTTGGACTCTTTCTTCAGGTCCTGGAAGGTAAAGCGACGTTCGGTCATATCCTTGGAGATATGGAGCATAGCCAGCTTGTCGGGCTTGGAAGTGCCCAGAGCATCC
>JAZOSG010000114.1:0-2693 GCA_045657005.1 Faecousia sp. | reverse complement strand
TGCAGCAGAACCACCGCGCCGTTATGGGTACGGGGCAAAAGCTTGCCAAGCGCCTGCTCCCGGGTGGGCTGGGCATCGTTATTCCAGTCCACATAGGCAAGGCTCCAAAACACGGTCTTATAACCAAGGGCCTTTGCCATTATTAGATTATCCTCGCTGTAGATGCCCTGGGGTGGGCGGTAGTATTTGGGCATTTCCTTACCGGTGACGGACTGAAACAGCGCTTCCAATTCCTGCAGCTCCTTTTTAAAGCTGTCCTGATCGGCAAGCTTGCTCATGTCCGGATGGTGCATGGTGTGATTTGCCACAATATGCCCCTCGTCTACCATCCGGCGCACCAGATCCGCATTTTTCTCGATATAATTTCCCACCAGAAAAAAGGCGGCAGGCACATCATGCTTTTTCAGTGTGTCCAGGATCTTGTCTGTGCAGCCGTTTTCGTAGCCCGCGTCAAAGGTCAGGTACAGCACCTTTTCGGAGGTGTCTCCCACATAAACAGCGTCATAGTTTTTCAGCTGCGCAGACCCGGCAGAGCCGATAGGGGGCTGCCCCTCCTGGCGAAAGCTCAGCCCCCAGGAGCCGGTGGCAATGGCAGACCTCCCAAATTGGGTCAGTGCCAGAATTACAGCGGCGCAAAGCGCACCGAAAATGATCCATCGATCCTTTTTTCGCATCGTTGATCCCTCCCGGGACAATCTATGCGGTGAAGGAAAAGTATATGCAGCATAAAACTACGGACGCACCGGATAGGTGCGTCCGTATTGGTATTTAATTAACCAAAAACGCTCAGCAGGAAGCCTGCGGCAATAGCAGAGCCAATCACGCCTGCCACATTGGGTCCCATGGCATGCATTAAAAGGAAGTTGGAAGGATTGGCTTTCTGACCCTCCTTGTTGGCGACCCGGGCTGCCATAGGCACGGCAGAAACACCGGCAGAGCCGATCAGCGGGTTGATCTTGCCCTTTGTCAGCTTATACATGAGCACACCGGCAAGCAGACCGCCGCAGGTGGACAGGATAAACGCGGCAACACCTAACAGTATGATCCCTCCGGTTTGCAGCGTCAGGAAGTTAGAACCGACCATGGTCGCGCCCACAGAGGTGCTCAGCAGAACGGTGACAATGTTCATCAAGGCATTTTGTGCGGTGTCGGAAAGACGGTCGGTAACGCCGGTTTCTTTAAACAGGTTACCCAGCATTAAGCATCCGATCAGCGGCGCGGTGTCCGGCAGAAGCAGCGCCACAAAAATGGTGACCACGATGGGAAACACGATCTTCTCGGTCTTGCTGACCTGACGGGTCTGCTCCATCTTGACTTTGCGCATCTCGGGGGTAGTCAGCAGCTTCATAAAGGGCGGCTGGATCATAGGGATCAGTGCCATATAGGAGTAAGCTGCCACGGCGATCGCACCCAGCAGGTGGGGTGCAAGCTGGCTGGTCAGGAAGATGGCGGTAGGACCGTCAGCACCGCCGATGATACCGATGGACGCGGCTTCCTTGCCGTCAAAGCCAAACAACAGAATCGCCCCCACAAATGCTGCAAATACGCCCAACTGGGCAGCAGCACCCAAAAGCAGACTCTTGGGATTGCTCAGCAGAGGACCAAAATCGGTCATTGCGCCCACACCCAAGAAGATCAGACAGGGGTAAATACTGGTCTTAACGCCAATATAGAAGAAGTCCAGCAGACCGCCCTCTTTTAAAATAGTGCCGTAGCTGTGGTAGGCCTCATGACCTTCGGTCATAAAGTTATTCCAAAGCTCCTGGTTATAAAGCCCTGCACCGGGTAGGTTGGTCAGAATACAGCCAAAGGCGATGCCGCACAGCAGCAACGGCTCGAACTTTTTCACGATCGCCAGGTACAAAAGCAGGCAGCCAATGGCGATCATCACCAGGTTCTGCCAGCCACCTTCATTAAGGAAACCGGAGATCAGTGCGGCAAAGCCGCTGTCATTCCACAGCTTCAGTAAAATCTCAGTGATACTCATTGGTCAACCTCCCGAATGGAGATAAAGCGTAGCTGGTTGATAGGCTTTCCCATTTTGTCGGCGGTAATTGCCATCAGCATAGCGGCGGTTTTTGGGTCTACATTGTGCAGCTTCAGCTGACCGGCAGTGCCGGGGGCAGCTTTGGGAGCAGGGGCTTCCGAAGCGGATGTTTCGGGGGTGGCTGCAGTCTTGTTGGTTTTTGCCATAAAGGCTTTGCCGATGAGGATCACTACCAGCATCAGCAGGATCAGTCCGAAAAACACCACGGCGTAGCCCAGTAAGCCGTACAGCACTGCCTGTCCGGCAGTGACATCGGCAATGGAAACGGTCGATAGCATAAATATCCCCTCCTTGGGATCTACTGAACAAATTCCGATTTAGCGAGCTGTTTACCGATACGCAACCAACCAATTGTCATTCCGAGCCAGTTCGCAAACTGGCGTGGGAATCTATTGGCATAGCTTGTTTTTTGAGATTGCCACACCAGTGTGAGCACTGGTTCGCAATGACAACAAAGATTTGCAACTACTCGATAAACTGAAATTTGCGAATGTCTTAAAAAAGGGGGACGGTTTGTACCGTCCCTGTTGGTTAATCAGAGAACAGCCAGTTGATCAGCATAGTGGTCAAGATGATCAGTCCGATGACTACGAAAATCACCAGCATGCCGATGCCCATGTTGGAAAGCCGTTCTACAAAGCCCATA
>JAZOSG010000113.1:0-5986 GCA_045657005.1 Faecousia sp. | reverse complement strand
TGACCTGCGGAAAAAATTTGGCGTGGTGTTCCAGAATGATTTTGTCACCGAGGGAACCATCGGACATAACATAAGCTTTTTCCGGGATGTCTCTGAAGATGCCGTGGCGCGGGCAGCACAGTGCGCCCAGGCTGCGTTTATTCAGGAAAAAGAGGGAGGCATGGATGCCGAAGTGGTGGTCCGGGGCAACAACCTTTCCGGCGGTCAGAAGCAGCGGCTGCTGATCGCCCGGGCGCTGGCTGCCGATCCGGAAATTCTGGTGCTGGACGATGCGTCCTCGGCACTGGACTACCAGACGGACGCCAATTTGCGCAAAGCCCTCCGGGAGAATTACCGCAATACCACAACGGTTCTGGTGACCCAGCGGATCAGTTCATTGCAGCATGCGGATCTGATTTTGGTATTCCATGACGGCTGCGTGATCGGTGCCGGTGACCATGAGACGCTGATGAGATCCTGCCAGGAGTATCAGCTGATCGCAAAGACCCAAATGGGTCACAGAGGGGAGGTGCTGTAAATGGCGAATCCCAATATGATCGGCGGCGGCAGAATGAGCCGCATGGAGCGCAGCGGCGACCGGCGGCAGTTTGGCGGCAAAAAGGTCAACATGGGAAAGCTGCTGCTGCGGCTGTGGCGGTATATCGGCAAGAACCGCTTGCTGGTGGTGCTGGCGCTGGTGCTGTCCCTGTCCGGAAGCCTTCTGAACCTTTACGGTCCTAAGCTTTCCGGTCAGGCGATCAATGCCATTTCCCTGGGAGCAGGGAAGGTAGATTTCGAGACGGTCTTCCGGTGCGCGATAACCATGATCCTTTTCTATATCAGCGCCTCTGCCTGTTCCTATATCCTCCATGCGGTGATGCTGAAGCTCAGCCGCACGGTGTCCCGGCAGATGCGCCATGATGTGTTTGAAAAGCTGACCGCGTTGCCTGTAAGCTACTTTGACCGATTCCAGACCGGCGATATCATTTCCACCATCACCTACGATGTGGACACCGTCAATCAGAGCCTTTCCAACGATCTTTTGCAGATCCTGCAAAGTGTGGTCACAGTGACGGTGGCGTTTATCATGATGCTGACCATCGCACCCCAGCTGGTGGTGATCTTTGTCTTTACCATCCCGGTGACCTTCCTGTTTACCAGTTGGATGACCAAACGGGTGCGCCCGCTGTTCCGCAAGCGCAGCATGAAGCTGGGCGAGCTGAACGGCTTTGTGGAGGAGATGCTCTCGGGGCAGAAGACCATCCGTGCCTACGGACAGGAAAAGGCAGTGCTGCAGCGCTTCGACCAAAAGAACGACGCGGCAGTGCAGGCGTATACCAACGCCGAGGCAAACGGCACCATTACCGGCCCCTCTGTCAACTTTATCAACAACATGTCCTTGGCGCTGGTTTGCACCTTTGGCTCATTGCTGTTCTTGCAGGGTAAGATCCGCCTGGGCGACCTGAGCAGCTTTGTCCAGTATTCCCGGCGGTTCTCGGGTCCCATCAACGAAGTGGCAAATATCATATCCGAGCTGCAAAGCGCCTTTGCGGCGGCTGAGCGTGTGTTCAGCCTGATCGATGCAGAGCCGGAGCCTGCCGATGCGCTTTTGGCGGTGGAATTGCAGGAAGTCCGGGGAGATGTGCGTCTGGAAAAGGTGGACTTTTCCTACATCCCCGGCCAGCCCATCATCAAAGGGCTGGATCTTCACGCCAAGCCCGGCAGCCTGACAGCGATCGTTGGCCCTACCGGTGCAGGCAAGACCACCATCATCAATCTGCTTATGCGGTTTTACGATGTGGACGCAGGCTGCATCTATGTGGACGGACATGAGGTGCGCAACATCAGCCGCAGCTCTTTGCGCCGTGCCTATTCCATGGTGCTGCAGGATACCTGGCTGTTCCACGGAACGATCTTTGACAACATTGCCTACGGAAAGCCCGGCGCCACGATGGAAGAGGTAGTGGCAGCCTGTAAAGCAGCCCATATCCACAGCTATATCTCCCGGCTGCCCCAGGGGTATGACACGGTGCTGTCCGACAACGGCACCTCCATCTCCAAGGGACAAAAGCAGATGCTCACCATTGCCAGAGCCATGCTGCTGGATGCCCACATGCTGATCCTGGACGAGGCGACCTCCAATGTGGATACCCGGACAGAGCAGCATATCCAGGCGGCGATGCGGAATCTAATGAAGGATAAGACCTGCTTTGTCATCGCCCACCGGCTGTCAACCATCCAGGCGGCGGATAATATTCTGGTGCTGGACGCAGGACAGGTGGTAGAGCAGGGTACCCACGACAGCCTGATGGCGAAAAAGGGCTTTTATTACAGGCTTTACCAGTCCCAGTTCGACCCGGTGGAATGAAAGAGAATTTAATATTTTATATTTCTTTTTCGGAGAAACTGTGGTAAACTGATGTCAGAAGAAATACACAAAGGAGGCACCCATATGAAAAATACGGTTTTTAAGGGCATTGCTACGGCAATGGTGACCCCTATGACTTCCACCGGTGTGGACTATGATGCCTTTGCCCGGTTTATCGATTTTCAGCTGGAGCAGGGGATCAACGCCCTGGTTGCCGTGGGAACTACAGGCGAAAGCGCGACCCTGACCCCCGAGGAGCGCAAGGAGGTCATCCGCTTCACAGTCGAGCGCGTAAACGGCGCAGTGCCTGTCATTGCCGGTACCGGCACCAACAATACCGAGCATGTGCTGGACTTTACCAAAAGTGCCTGCGACAGCGGCGCGGACGCGGTGCTGGTGGTAACACCTTACTATAATAAGGCGACCCAGGGTGGTCTTTTTAAGCATTTTTCCATGGTGGCAGATGTATCTGAAAAGCCTGTGATCATGTACAATGTACCCAGCCGCACCGGCTGCAATCTGCTGCCTGATACGGTGGCGCGGCTGGCGGAGCATCCCAATATTGCCGGTCTGAAAGAGGCTTCCGGCAATATGGCACAGGTGGTGCAGATCGCTGCCAAGTGTGGGGATAAGCTGGATATCTATTCCGGTGACGACGGACTGACTGTGCCTATGATGGCAATGGGCGGTCTGGGCTGTATCAGCGTTTTGTCCAATGTAGCACCGGCGCTGGCGGTGGAAATGACCGACCGGTTCTTTGCCGGGGATGTGGCAGGCGCTGCCCGGCTGCAGTGTCTGACGCTGCCGCTGGTGGATGCTTTGTTTAGCGAGGTCAATCCCATTCCTGCCAAGGCGGCAGTCTCCGCTATGGGCTTTGGCAAGGAGCATGTGCGCATGCCCCTGACACCTATGGAGGATGCCAACCGGGAGAATCTGTATGCGCAGATGCGTAAGCTGGGGGTGCTGAAGTGAGAGCGATTTTGTGCGGCGCCAACGGCGCTATGGGCAAGCTGATCTGGCAGCTTCTGGGTGATGAGATCGCAGGCTGCGTCAGCCTGGACGGCGAAAACGGTGTTCCCAAGACCTTCCAGGAAATGGGCAGCGTGGATGCAGATGTTATCATTGATTTTTCTCACCACAGCGCGGTGATGGATGTACTGGCTTATGCCCGGGCAACCGGCTGTGCGGCGGTCATCGGCACCACCGGGCATACCCGGGAGGAAAAGCAGCTGATCTATGATGCGGCAGAGCAGATTCCGGTGTTTTATTCCGGGAATATGAGCCTGGGTATTGCTGTGTTATGTAAACTTGCAAAGCAGGCGGCAGCCTGTTTCCCCGAAGCGGACATCGAGATCGTGGAGATCCACCACAACCGGAAGGTGGACGCACCCAGCGGAACGGCAAAAATGCTTTTCGAGGCGGTGAAGGCTGCCCGTCCGGAGCTGACGGAGCATTGCGGCAGAGCCGGCGAGGGCAAGCGTACGCCAAACGAAGTAGGCATTTCCTCCTTGCGGATGGGCAATGTGGTAGGTGTCCATGAGGTGCATATCTGCACCGGCAACCAGACCCTGACCCTGCGCCATGAAGCAGGCAGCCGGGGTATGCTGGCGGAGGGTGCGGTGGATGCTGCCCGGTTCATCGTGGGCAAGGCACCGGGACTTTATAACATGGACCAGCTTCTGGAGGAGAATTCTTGAACGCCTGGCATATGTCCGGCGCAGGGAATGATTTTATCGTTCTGGATGCCCGGGGAAAGACGCTGGAGCTTTCTTCTCTGGCGCTTGCCAAGTGCAAGAAGACCGGCGCTGACGGCTTGCTGGCTGTGGATGTGTCAGACACAGCGGATATCCGGCTGCATTTTTATAACCCCGACGGTTCTCGGGGGGAGATGTGCGGTAACGGCGCCCGGTGCGTTTGCAAATTTGCCTACGATCTGGGGATCGCAGGCGAGGAGCTGACCATTGAGACGGATGCAGGACTTGTCCGGGGCTGGCGCTTGGACGATACCCATTACCGGGTGCAGCTGAATAACCCCGGCATCGTGGATCTGGCAAGAAGACCGGACGCTGCCTATGTGGAGCTGGGAAGACCCGGGATCCCTCATAGCGTGACCCATGTGCCGGGACTGTCCTTTGACCAAAAGGCGCAGCTGCTGCCTGTGGCAAGGGAACTGCGCCATGACCCGGTTTTTCCCAAAGGGGTCAATGTGAATTTGTACCACTGGCTGGATGATACCACGGTCAGGATCCTGACCTATGAACGGGGCGTGGAGGATTATACCCTTGCCTGCGGAACCGGCAGCGGCTCTGTGGCGGTGGTGTTGTGGCTCCGGGGCGAGCTGCCCGGGGGCGTTTTGAAAGTGGAAAATCAGGGGGGTATGCTGACTGTCAGCATATCCGGCTCCCACGGCACAGTGGAAAAAGTGCTGCTGGAAGGCCCTGTGGAGGTCGTAAAAGAAATGAGGAGTTTGTTATGAAAAAGCTGATAGCGATGCTTCTGGCGCTCATGATGGTTTTGTGCCTGTGCGCCTGCGGTGGCGGCGGTGAGGCTGCCGGCGGTGGCGAGACGGCGCAAGGACTGCAGGTGGGCTTTGGCAGAAAGGTGATCATGCCGGAGGAGTCGGTGCCTATGGCAGGCTATACCGATTCTTCCCAGCGCATATCCACCGGCTACCGGGACTATCTGTACGCCACCTGTATCGCCTTTACCGAAGGTGAGGAAACGGTTCTGATGATCACCCAGGACCTTTTTAAGAGCGATGAAAACTGGACCGCGCAGGTACGGGAAAAGATCAATGCCGACACCGGGATCCCGGCAGATCGGATCATGATCTGCGCCACCCGGAATCACGCGGGTCCCGATATTTCCAGCAGTTTGCCGTCTATCACAAACTATAAGAGCCTGTACATAGACGCGCTGGCGGCAGCGGCAAAGGAAGCGCTGGAGGACAGGGCGGCGGCGACCCTTTCTACCGTCACCACCCAAACGGAAAAGCTCAATTTCCCCCGGCACTACACCCTTTCCGACGGCAGCTACGGCGGCGATAATTTCGGCGATTTTACTTCCAACTCCATCACCGGCTATGCCAACGCCGGTGACCCGGATATGCTGCTGGTCAAGGCGGACCGGGAGGGACAGAAGCAGGATGTGCTGATCGTCAACTGGCAGGTGTACCCCTGCAAGCTGGGAGTTTCTGCCGATACCAACCTGTCAGCTGATTTTATTGGATTGGTGCGTACCCAGGTGGAGAAGGAAACGGGCATGCTTTGCGCCTACTTTACCGGCGCTGCCGGCGACCTGAAGCCGGAATCCAAGATCCTCGAGGACAAGCTGAACGCCTCGGATGAGGAGTACAGCAGTGCCATCGCCCGGTGCGCCATCGATGCGCTGCCCGGACTGACACCGGTGGAGGGACAGGGAGTTGCCAGCACCCAGGTAAACTTTGAGTACGCTATGAACCATGAGGACGCGCACCTGCTTGCCCAGGCAAAGGGCGTGGTGACCACCTGGAACACCGCAGGTCTGGATGCTGCCAAGACCCTTGCCACGCAGCAGGGCTTCCGGTCTGTGTACCACGCCCAGCAGGTGACGCTGCGTACCAGCCGTCCCGAAAAGGGCACTATGGAGTTGAATGTGATC
>JAZOSG010000112.1:0-2373 GCA_045657005.1 Faecousia sp. | reverse complement strand
GAGTTGAGAACATCCGCAACAGGGTATGTGAACTTGGAGTCTGTGGAATCAAAGAACTGCGCATCATCCGGGTTTGTCCAGACCATGTGCCATGCCAGCTTGGGCTGCTTGCCGTTCTTGCAGTTCTTCATGATATAATCCGCAACTGCCTTATAGTTTGCCTGATTGAAGTTAAAGCTGTCCTGATTATCAGCAGCTGTCCCATCTGACAAACCGGAGCGGTGGTTCATCTGCTGCATCACAACGATGTCCCACTCATGCTGCTGCAAGCCGTAATACATGGTATCGTCATAGTTCTCGAGATTCAGCTGCCATTTTGTACCCGTGGCATCGCCGGTGCCGATCTCATGGTAGGAATAATTCTTTACAGTATTGTTTGCTGCGTTAGCATGACCATACATGTTTTCGCCGCTGTGGTAGAGGTTGCCGATGACGACCTCACTGTACTCTCTGCCGTCGGCAGTGACATACTTACCGTTCTGCTTCTGGTCCTCGAAGACCTCGTAGAGCAGGTTGGTAGCGTCCAGACCGTGGGAGTTGCCGACCACCAGGATCTTGAGGGCGTTATACTCTGCATCGTTCAAAATTGCCTGGAAATGGTTCGTTTCGCCGGACTCGGTGATCCAAGCGTCGATCATAGACTGGTACTTCTCATACAAGCCCAACAGGCACTCCCACTGGGTATCATTGAGGGCATCCAGGAAGACTCTGTTATTGATGGGGGTCTGGGTTTTCTCTACGCCGCCGACCACAACAGTCTTGCCAACGAACAGGTTACGCAGGGACTGCTCAACACAGGAACCGAACATATACTGATCGCCGATCTTGATATAGGCGCTGCCGTAGACGGTAATATTGGCGTTACGGCGGTTGATCAGAACATTGTTGGACTCCTTGAGGATGCCTCGCAGCAGGGTGCCGTTTGCCGCGTTCTGTGCATTGCCTGCTTTAAAGCTACCATACGTGGAGTGGTTGTCATCCTTCAGGGTCTCGGCAGAGGGGATCTCCTTGCCGTTGGAGGAATCGCCGTCGTCAGCAAGCATCGCAATACCGTAGTAGTTTTTATCGCTGCTATTGATCAGGTTCGCTACCACACTGTCAGCGGAGAAGCCCTCCTTGATCGAATAGTACATGCCCGGATCATAGCTTGTGCCATCTGTGCTCTGGGCACGAATATTGGTTGCATAGATCTGCAGGTTGACACGGTGGAAGGATACGCCGGCGGTCTCGGTGACCTTCAGGTAGCCGTCCTTGGCAACCTCGGAATCTACAGGAACGCCTTCGATCGTGCCGGTAAGCGTACCGGTCAGCTTGCCGTAGCCGTAGCTGTCATTGACATTATAGTCGTCAGTCATGGAGTCCATGACATAAAGAGGCGCATTCGCGGTGATATTTGCGCTGACACTGCAGCCGTTCAGATCCAGGTAGGTTTCCTTGCTGATCGTGACAGCAGTATCTGTAGGTGCCTTGATCAGCTTGATGTAGTTGCTGCCGTTGGAGGTGTAGCTGCTGATGGCATTTGCCAAAGAAGTGTACTCGGTCTCACTGGTGCCGTTTGCGATGACCGCCTGGGTGGAATCAGCATAGCCATAGAGCACCAGGTTGGTGCCGGAGGTGCGAACCTGCCAGTAGGTACCGTTAGCTTTTTGGTTGGTGCAGGTCACGCCAGAAATATCCGCGCCGGAAGCAACATTACCGATATCCAGGTTCTGCTGCAATGTGATGGAATCGGCAAAGGTCGTGTCAGAGGAATCGTTAAAGGTCAGATTGGTAGTGCCGGTATAGTTACCGGAAATGGTCACAGCCGTACCGGAGGCATAACGATAGTAAATATCATCAATGCTGGCATCGCCGGAGAGCTTCACCTTGCTGTTGGCGCCAGCCAAATAGACACAGGGACCGGCACCACCCTCAGGAACGGAACCGGAGGTAATAGAGCCGCTGGACATATTCAGCGTAGCGCCGTTGCTGTTGCTGATATAGATCGCGCCGCCCAGGCCAATATAGTTTCCGCTGGAGCTGTACGGGGTAACCGTTCCAAAATCGCTGCCATGAATGGTGCCGCCATACATATTCAATGTACCAGCCAGAGAGAAAACAGCGCCCATGCCAGTGTTGTATGTTCCATTGTAGGCGGACATATCGCGCTGCTGGAACTCCAATGTGCCGCCATACAGGTTAACAGTTGCACCGCTGCTGACAGAGAAAGCGCCACCACCAGGTTGTTGCTATTCGTCATACCGATCATCTTGCCGCCGGTACCGCTGTACTTATTCTCAATGGGGTTGCCGTCCGCATCCACTCCGGGCATGTTCATAATGTTCAGGGTGCTGCCCTTATAAACAATGGCGCAGCGGGATTCACTGGAATAGG
>JAZOSG010000111.1:0-17650 GCA_045657005.1 Faecousia sp. | reverse complement strand
CTGCGCCGCTGCATCTGAATTGATAATGGAGACGGACTATCAAATGAAGACCTCCTACGATGACACAGAGAGGCTGCTGGAGGTGTTGATCCTTCGGCTTTCTCAGGAGGCACGCAATGATTAAGATCCATGAGGCGATTGTTGTAGAGGGACGCTATGACAAGAACACGCTGTCCCAGATCGTTGATGCTCCGATTTTTGAAACAAACGGCTTTGGTATCATGAATGATAAGTTGCAGCTTGCGCTTTTGCGCAATGTGGCGCAAAAACGAGGTTTGATCGTTTTGACAGATTCTGATGGAGCTGGATTTGTGATCCGCAATTATCTGAAAAGCGCTATTCCTTCTTCACAGCTAAAGCATGCCTATATCCCGGATGTTCCAGGCAAAGAGCGGCGCAAATCTGCTCCCGGTAAAGAGGGAAAGCTTGGTGTGGAAGGCATGACCCCTCAGATCATTCAGGAAAGCCTGCGCAAAGCTGGCGCTACCATTGAGGGACAGCATAGTGTTAATGTTTCCGGTATCACCAAGCAGGATCTTGCGGAACTGGGCCTTTCTGGAAGCAAAGACAGCAGTCAAAAGCGGCTCACCCTTCTGAGGTATTTGGATCTGCCTGCACACATGAGTTGTAACGCCATGCTGCAGGCTTTGAATCTGCTGTACACAAAGGAAGAACTTACCCAAATCGTTTTACAGCAATTGGAGAAATAGCATGATAGATGTTTCTGTCAAAAATTTAACAAAGTTCTTTGTCATCGGTGAGAATTTATTGGAGGGCCTGAGCTTTGAGATCCAGGAGGGGGAGTGTGTTGCCATTCTGGGCCGCAATGGCTGCGGAAAGACAACGCTTTTCAATATTCTGACCGGACAAATGGACTACGACGATGGGGAAGTATTTGTCAATCCCCATAAGCGACTGGGCTTGATTTCGCAAATTCCAAGCTTCCCGGCAGGTTACACCGTTGAAGATGTACTGCGTTCTGCTTTTGCGCCGTTACTGCGCGTCAAAAAGAAGATGGAAGCGTTGGAGAAAGAAATGTCCGCAACTGCTACAACCGAACAGTTGCGGCTGTATGATGATCTGTCTAACCAATTCCAATCCGGCGGCGGCTACGATATGGATGTTCAAGTAGACAAGATATGCAACGGCTTGGGCATTACCGTTCAGCAACGCATCCAGGAATTTGAAAGCCTTTCCGGCGGTGAGAAGACTCGTGTAAACCTTGCGCGGCTACTTCTGGAGCAGACGGATATTCTTTTGCTGGATGAGCCCACAAACCATTTGGATCTTCGCAGCGTTGAGTGGCTGGAGGAATATATCAACAGCTTTAAAGGCACTGTCCTGACCATTTCTCATGACCGTTATTTCCTCGACCAGGTTGCTGATCGGGTCATTGAGATCGCGGACGGACACGCGGAATTCTACTCCGGTAACTATTCCTTCTATATTGAGGAAAAACAGGCGCGCTTTAATTTACAGCTGAAGCAATACGAGCAGGAACAGGCAAAGCTGAAGCAACTGGGTTACACAGTTGAGCGCATGAAGGGATGGGGCATCAACAACCGCACACTTTACCGTCGTGCCATGTCTATCCAACATCGGATGGAGCGTATTGAAAAAACAAAGCGTCCCACAAAGGAGAAAACCATGAAAGCCACCTTCGGACAGAAGGATTTTTCCGGAGATGTGGTGTTTCAAATGCGGAATGTAACCAAAGCCTTTGGGGAGCGTACATTGTTTTCTGAAGTAGAGCTAAAGGTAGAGGGCGGCGAACGGATCGCTCTTTTGGGTGATAACGGTACTGGAAAATCCACCTTTATCAAGTGCCTTTTAGGCGAGGAGGGGTGTCAGGGAAAGATCCAGTTTGGCCCCACAGTCAAATGGGGATACTTACCCCAGATCATTCACTTCGACCACCCGGAGCGTAGCCTATACGATACCATGCTCTATGAGAAGAATTGCACACCACAGACGGCAAGAGACCGATTGGGTGCGTTTCTATTCCAGGGGGAAGATGTATTTAAAAGCGTGGGCAATCTATCCGGCGGCGAAAAATCCCGTCTGCGGCTTTGTATGCTCATGGATGAGAAGATCAACCTTTTGATCCTGGACGAACCTACCAATCACTTAGATATTGCGTCCAGGGAATGGGTGGAAGCAGCAATCGAAGAATTTGAGGGTGTACTGCTGTTTGTATCCCATGACCGGTACTTTATCGAGAAGTTTGCTGAGCGGATATGGCTTTTAGAGGATGGGATGATTCGGGACTTCAAATGCGGCTACAGCAAATACCGTTCGATTCTAGAGCATGAAGCAATGCAAAAAGTTCCGGTTGTCACAGAGGCTAAGCCCAAAAAGGAAAAGCCAAAGGGCGGAACCAAGGATTCGGATAAACTTGTACGCCGGTTAGAACGAGAGATCGATAAGCAGGAAAAGCAGATCGCTGAACTGGATGTAGCTATTGAGGCGGCAGCTGCCGATTACCAGGAGCTGACCCGGTTGCTTTCGGAAAAGGAAGCGGCTGAGGCAGTTTTGCTGGATCTGATGGAGCAGTGGGAAAATGCTCAGTGCTAACGGTTGACACCGGCAAATGTCGGAACTATAATATTAAGACCAAATACTAAGGAGCGTTAAAAATGAGTTCATGTAATGGAAATTGCTCATCTTGCGGTAGTGATTGCGCAGACCGCAAGCAGGAAAGCTTGCTTGCAAGCCTAAATCCCAAGGCGAGCGTTAAAAAAGTCATTGCCGTAGTATCCGGCAAAGGCGGTGTAGGCAAGTCTACCGTCACTTCCATGCTGGCTGTTGCTATGTCCAGAAAAGGCAAGCGTGTTGCTGTGCTGGATGCTGATATTACCGGTCCTTCTGCACCCACGGCGTTTGGCGTCAGCGAGTGCCAGGGGGCAACGGAAGAAGGTCTGTATCCTGCCTTGACCACCACCGGCATCCAGGTGATGTCCATCAATCTACTGTTGGATAACAACACGGATCCCGTGGTTTGGCGTGGCCCTGTGATCGCAGGCGCAGTCAAGCAGTTCTGGACCGATGTGATCTGGGAGGATGTAGACTATATGTTCGTGGACATGCCTCCCGGAACCGGCGATGTGCCGCTGACAGTCTTCCAGAGCCTGCCTGTTGACGGCATAATTATTGTTACCAGTCCTCAGGATCTGGTCTCTATGATCGTTGCAAAGGCTGTTAAGATGGCGAACATGATGCATGTACCGGTTCTTGGCTTTGTGGAGAACTACAGCTATTTGGAATGCCCTGATTGCGGTAAGCGCATCAATGTCTTTGGTGAAAGCCGATTGGATGAGGTTGCTGAGGCGTTTGGTGTTCCGGTGTTGGCAAGACTTCCGATTGATCCTATGGTTGCCCAGAGCTATGACAGTGGTCTGATGGAAACGGTGAATACTGATAAAGTTTCTCCTGTGATTGAAGCAATTGAAAATGCCCGATAATCAAAAGCCCGGTCTTTCGTCTTGAAAGACCGGGCTTAGCGCTGTTGTTATTTGGTTTTATAGAACGATCTCAATCGGGATAAACCGTTCTCCGGTGGAGACAACTACCTCGACCTTCACTGTTGTTCCGGAAGGGAGGGAGGAAAGCGTCTCCAATCCCTTCAATTCCTTTAACGCGTATGACCGGGGGACACCCTGCATTGCATACCCTCCGAAAACCTTGTGGTCAGCGATGCTTTCTGCGCCGTCTGCATCAACGGTGATCAGGTTTACCACAGCAAGGGGGTAATTTGCCTCAACTGTCGTATTTGCAAGAGCATCCAAGGATTCGGGCGCATCACCCTGTACAAAGACTGTTGCTTTTTCATATTCCTTTAGACCGAGAAACTCTGTGGTAGTTACGGGGATGTAGTCCTCTTCATAAAGCTCATCAAAGGTGTATTTTGCGCTGGTTCGACCGCTGTAGTAAAGGGTGTGTCCATTTTCCTTGTGTTCATAGAAGGTGGAGCCGCCGGCACGCTGGTCTTGGATCATTACATAGCTGTTGGCACTGTCAATGCTTCCATCGTCTAAATATTCGACGGTTGCAGCCTCAATAGCCATCATGGCGTGGTTATCGGATGTGGAGACCAGTGCGTCAGCAGGCAAAACCGCGGCATAAGATGCCATGATCGTCTCTTTCGGGTTCAGTTCAATGATGGCATAGCTGGGCATTTCGTTATAGGTGCTGACAGAAAAATTGTATGTATACTCCCCAACGATCTGATATCCGTTGTTAGGGACCATAAGAACAGGGTAGAAGCCGCCGGTAATGGAATTGCACACGGTACTCCACGCCCAGAGCAGGGCATCGGCACAAGAGCTTCCCAACTCTTTCTTCAGATCATCGGAGGAGCCTTCATATTCAAGACAGCCGGTTTCTGGGTTGTAAAATTCAAGGAATTGGAACAAACCTGCATTAGCACCTGAATACAATAAACCTGCATAAGTTTTCCTTGGCTCATGGAGAAATTGTTTTTGGCTGACTGGCCCTGTTTTTCGATAGGTGATTTCCTTTTCTGTGCACCACTGTATAGAAAGAATATCACGCATGGCGCGTATTGCTGTTTCACGCAGTTGCGTGGTATCGGGCGTGTCGATAAAAGTATAATCTGGGTAGGCCATGGGAGAGGGAACACTGTAGGAACAGCCTGTAGCTGCGAATAATAGAATCATTGATAGTATGATCGCAAGTGCTTTTTTCATTCGGTCACCGCCTGCAAGTTATTTATTACGATTATGATAACACGCCTGGTAAAAATGTCAATTATAATATCCCACATCCAGTGTTGGATGTGGGATAAAAATCAGAAGAAACGACAGACGATATACCACAGAACGACCAGTACGATAATCAGTGGAATGTAGGCAGTCAATGCTGTGGCAGCTATCGAGATAACAGTTACGCCTACATAGCGCAGAGCAATCACCAGTGCGCTTAAAATAGCTGTTGTCAGAACAGCTTTTGTGATCTGCTTACCGATCAGTGTAGCAAAGAAGAAGGTATATAGCCCGCCGATAATGGGATTGACGGTGCTTAAAAGAGCACCGACAAGAATCTTCAAAGCACCGGTCAGCAGCAAAAGGACCAGAAGTCCCAGAAGTACAGCTGGAGCGTAGGTGACGATTCCCTCAGGCAGCCACGCAGCAAACAGCCCAACAACGATCAGGTGCAGCAAGTAGGCGACCACAACAGTCAGGCAGCGGAAAAATACCCATGAAAAGATATTCTTTCCTCTGGGAAGCCAGCCGTCTGCGAGATTGACCAGGAACGACAGGATGATCATGCTTAGGATCTCTGAGCAAATGACAGTGTAATGTGCTCCCTCAAAAGAGAAAAGCACCATTTGATCTCCGGAAATACTTACAAAGGGCAGGGGAGCAATCAGGGAAGAAAACTGAGAACCGACTGTTCGGAGAACGACAGTGACAGCATATATAAATAGAATTCCAAATGCGGAAGAAACGGCATTGTTCAGTGCGGATCTTTTTCCGAAGATAAACCGTCCGAAAATGCTTAAAAGAAAGGTGCCCACAAGCAGGATCAAAGCAGCCTTCCAAAAGCTATCAAAATCAATACCCAGTGTATTAAAAAATGCGACAATGTTTTCCATAAATAACTCCTAGGGAAAGGCAAACAGCCGCCATTGCTGGCGGCTGTTCTTTGTGTGTAAGGTGAAGTGAAATTACTTCATCTCTGCCTCTGCGCCAGCTTCCTTCAGCTCGGCGATCATCTTTTCGGCGTCTTCCTTGGAGACAGCCTCCTTCAGGGTCTTGGGGCAGTTGTCAACCAGATCCTTGGCGTCCTTCAGGCCCAGGCCGGTAACAGCGCGGACGACCTTGATGACATTCAGCTTGGAAGCACCAGCGGACTTCAGGATGACATCAAACTCGGTCTTCTCCTCAGCAGCCTCAGCAGCACCACCGGCAGCGGGAGCAGCAACAGCAGCAGCAGCGGCAGAGACGCCAAAAACTTCCTCCAGAGTGTGAACCAGCTCGGACAGCTCCAGAACGGTCAGACCCTTTACTTCCTCAACGAGAGCAGTGACTTTTTCACTAGCCATTGTAAATTCCTCCTAAATATAAATGTTTGTAGTTTGTTTGTTTACGAATGAATCAGGCTTCAGTGGACTCAGCAGCGGGAGCCTCAGCCTCAGCGGCAGGAGCTTCCTCAACAGCAGGAGCCTCTTCGGCAGCAGGAGCTTCCTCAGCTGCAGCTGCAGCAGGAGCCTCGCCACCCTCCTCCTTCTGGATACGGATCTGATCCAGAACGAAAGCCAGGCTGGAGATAGGTGCCAGGAAGGTACCCAGAACAGAAGCAACCAGTGCGTTCTTGCTGGGCAGTTCGCCGAAGCCGTTCAGCTGCTCTGCGGACAGAACGCTGCCTTCAACGACGCCACCCTTGATAGTCAGGGCAATCTTGTTCTTCTTGGCGAACTCGCATACGATACGAGCGGGAGCGATGGGATCGCCGGTGGTGCTGGCCATTGCGGTAGTGCCGTTGAGAACATCGTCGAAATCGTAACCGTTTTCCTTGGTTGCGAAACGGGTCAGAGTGTTCTTAACGACGGTGTACTCAACACCAGCGTCACGGAACTGCTTACGCAGGTCGGTATCCTGGGCGACATTGATACCCTTGTAATCGACGAAGACGATGGAAGTAGCTTCCTTGATCTTGCCGGACAGAGCTTCAACGACAGCCTTTTTGCTCTCAAGAACCTTTGCGTTGGGCATGTATTTCACCTCCGAAAAAAATGTCTTCCTGCCAAAAGACAGGAAGACACGCATAAAAACAATTTCAGCGCACCTCGGCAGGGTTTATGGGCAAGCCCACCTGCTGTCTCTGGCAACTCGTATATATTAGCAGGTGAAGCCCCAAATGTCAAGGCTTTTTTCTTAAAAAGTTGAATTATTTACACTTTTCTTCCAGTTCGGTGATTCTCTTTTTAAGATCATGGATCCTGGTAGCGGTGGTTTCGTATTCAAGGTCAAGATCCCGGCAGAGACTGCGCAGGCTTATGGTCAATAGCAGGGAGACTATGGATGTGCCAAAAGTAAAAATAATAATGGCGAACATCTGACCAAAGGAGAGAGCCATGGTTTGGATCGCCAAAGACACCATCACTGCGGCGAATATACTGATGGCGGTAAGGATCACGCAAAAGATTGTAAGCAGTCTTGCTGTAGAACGCATAATGAAACACCTCTTGAATTTTTTTGTTATTATATCGCTGTAGTGCAACAGCGTCAAGCAGTGTTTGAAATAATCTCCAATATTGTAGCGTTGAGACTTGACAAATATGGTTGAATGCATTAAACTAAAAGTGTGGTTTAACGCATTAAACTTTACGGAGGTGTCTGAAATGGATATGCCGAAAATTTTTGAAAGTGAGTATCGTTTCTGCCTGATCTTGTGGGAGCATGAACCGGTGAATAGCACGAAGCTCGTTGCCCTATGCAAGGAACATCTGGGCTGGTCCAAGGCAACTACCTACACCGTTATACGCCGCCTGTCTGAGCGTGGCGTACTGAAGAATGAAAATGCCACAGTCACTGCACTTGTTTCGAAGGAACAGGTGCAGGAATCCGAATTGGAGCAGCTGGTGGAAAGGACCTTTGAAGGTTCTGTCCCGTCCTTTATCGCAGCCTTCTCCCGCAGCAAAATGCTGACAGACAAGGAGGTCGCCCAGCTGCAGGAATTGATCGATAACCACAGGGGGTGAGTCTATGAAATATTGGTTCCGACTTTTTGTGTGCTTTTCTTTGATTGCTGGAATACTTTCCGGATGTACTTTGCGTGAGCCGGAGGAAACAGTTGATCCGAAACAGGATCCGAGGCTGCACATTGAACATTTTGATAGGATGATTTCCCTTTACGGAACGGAACGGATCGAAGCATTGAGAATTCTGGGTTATGAATTGAGCGATACCACTTTTGAGTCTTGGCATCATATTGAGATACCGCAGAAGGCAAATATCTGCGATATCGACTTTTCTATATTTTTACGGTTTGAAGATCTGAAGGATCAGGATGAGTGTCTTTTTGGAACCCAATATCTAAAAGCCTATGACTATCCTGAGGAAAAAGACAAGGCGATTCAGGATGTTCTGGCGCTTGGCGAATACTTGGCGGAGAAATTAGGAGAACCGGACGAGGTCGATACATGGAATGATTATCTTGAGGAGCGAAGTGGAATCGAATTGGATGAAACGATTCCGGCTTACCAAAGTGCTGAGCAACTGGAAAAGCTCTTAGAATACCGGGGCGGTGACATTATGCTATGGGATTTGAGTGGCTATGCACCGGCTTCCCTTGTGGAACATCGTACAGAAGAAGGTTGGGATGTGATCCTGCAGATGTGTCTGAGCTTTGCGATATGGGACGATGCGATCCAATTGGAGATCTCGTTCTAGGGAGGTATGGATATGAAAGAATTGTTTACCGCTTTTTTAAGTGTCAGCATATCAGGAAGCTTGATCATCTGCCTTGTGCTTTTGTTCCGGCTGGTATTTCGTAAAGCGTCGAAAACGCTCATTTGTGTGTTGTGGGCATTGGTGATCCTGCGGCTCATGCTACCGTTCCAAATTGGTAGTCCCATAAGCCTGCGCCCGGAAACACCGGTGTATACAAAGGCTGATACGCAGATTTTAGGCGAAGAAAAAATGTATTATTCCGATGAGTTGCCGGACATTCTCCCCGTGCACCGGGAAGGTATGATGGTTGCTGTAGATTATCTTGCAGTTTTTAGTGTTGTTTGGTGCGCTGTGGCTACAGGGACGCTGATTTACACGCTGGCCAGTTATTTAAGGCTGAAACGCCGTGTCAGCCGGGCGGTTATTGTGGATAGAAATGTGTATGAAAGTCCAAACATAAACACGGCGTTTCTTCTTGGTTATATCCGCCCGAAGATCTATCTTCCCACGCACTTAGAACAGCAGAACGCGAAATTTGTAGTTGCGCACGAATTGGCACATATCAACCGAGGTGATAACTGGTTTAAGCTGATCGCCTTTGTATGTCTTGCGCTACATTGGTTTAATCCGCTTGTTTGGATCGCCTATTTGCTGATTTGCCGCGATATTGAGCATGCCTGCGATGAAGCGGTGGTTCGTGGGCTGGACGAACAGGGACGAAAGGATTATTCCTCAGCGTTGCTGGCGTGCGGAAATGGAAGGAAAACACTTGCAGCCTGTCCTGTGGCGTTCGGTGAGATCAGTATTCGCCAACGGATTTTGAAGGTTCTGAACTATCGTAAGCCTGTGCTGTGGATCAGCGTTGCCGCAATCGTTAGTATTCTTGCTGTTTCTTTGTTCTTTATGACAGACCCGGTCAGCCAGGAATCGCCCTATTTTGATGCATTGTGCGCTTCAATGGGACAGCCTATCGAGGTTGTATGTAAAAATCTTGGTATTTCAGAAGAGGATTTAGTATCTATCGATCCTTCACTGGGCAGCATTTATGACACACCGATCAAAGCTGAATATATGGATACTGAGTTTAATGTTCAGCTAGGATTTAATGTTTATGACGGATCTCTTCATTCATTTAAATACATTGGTCAGATTCAGGACGACTTGGATAAAGGGGCACGCAGTGCAGTGAAAATAAGCAAAGAGTTGCTTTCGATTCTTGGTGAGCCGGATCATAATCCCAGCGGAAAAGGCACCGCGACAGTGGCTGATGTAACACAGGAGAAAATGTTGGAGCTTTATGAGAATAAACGCTACCAAGGTCTGCTAAGCGCGATATGGGATATATCGGACGGCGCAGCGCCAGAAGTAATCGACTATTTATACCATTATAGAGAGTCTAAGGCGTGGTACGAGGGGGTTGGCAGTAGACAGCCGATCGTTACCTATCCCAATTTTTATTTGCATTATACTTCCTCGCGAGACGGTGAAACCAATACAGTGAATATTGTATTGGATTATTCTGTAGGTGTCGGTGCAGGTAACCGATATCGCCCCTATGAAGAACAGACTTGGTGGGATAAAGTCCAAAATTGGTTAAAATAAATAATTGTGCACTGATAGAATTGTTAAGAATATCGTATATACATTTTACTTATAACATGCTATAATTAAAATACTAAAGAAAGGGGAGATGCCCGATGGTAATAGTTCCAATCATTCAGTATAGCTTGTGCGTGTCGTTGGCATCTGATCCTACAATTGGATAAGCCTTAGAAAAGCAACGCATAAGCTGCACTGTGGTTGTAAAGCTTATGCGTTGCGTTTTTGAGAAAGGAGACAGCTATGTTTAAATGGATGAGTCATGAAAATGCGCCTTATGTAGACTCTGCCGCGGTCGAAAAAATCCACACAAGTGAGATCGGAAACTTATTTGGACCTGTGAGTGAGACAGATGCCCATGCTGCAGGCGATGAACTTACCCGCAAAAAGATCGTCAGGATCATCCTGACTGTGGCAGCGGTAGTTTTGCCGATCGTGTTGCTCTGTGTGGCAACGATTCCATGGACCACAACAGTCAAGATATCTGAACCGGCAGTTCACTATAAAGACGGTGTGCGGCTTGAGGAAACTGTGGAGCTAGGCATCGATGGAAAAGCCAAAAATTACCTGATTACGAGGGATGCTTTTGATGCAAAGCTATTGATCGGAGAAGATTCCCACTGGCTCACAGATGAGGTCGAAACTGAGGGAAATGCATACTATACAAATGTATTATTCTATGACGGGGATCATACCTATTCGTATGGGAAAATGGCGTTCAACGAAGATATGAGTATACTCATGATTTGTGACGAAAGAGGAGAGGCGTACTTGGTATCTCCAGAGCAGGAGCTAGATTTACAGCAGGCGGAGGAAATGTTTCCGTTAGTTTACGATATTGAGGATACTGCGAAGTAGGCAATATAATAATCCACTATTCCCTATATCAGACTAAAAGAACAGCCCCTGAAGCTTAGTGCTTCAGGGGCATTTTCTATCTTGATAATTAAGCGTACTTGGTGGTATTGACCTTAACACCGGGGCCCATGGTGGAGACGACGGTGCAGGACTTGATATACTGACCCTTAGCAGCGGCGGGCTTTGCCTTCACAACTGCGTTCATCAGAGTATCCATGTTCTCGGTCAGCTTTTCAGCACCGAAGGAAACCTTGCCGATAGGGCAGTGGATGATGTTGGTCTTGTCCAGACGGTACTCGACCTTACCGGCTTTGATTTCCTGAACAGCAGCGCCAACATTGGGAGTGACGGTGCCAGCCTTGGGGGAGGGCATCAGACCCTTGGGACCCAGAACCTTACCCAGACGACCTACGACACCCATCATGTCGGGGGAAGCGACAACAACATCAAACTCAAACCAGTTTTCCTTAGTGATCTTCTCAACCAGCTCCATGCCGCCAACGTAGTCAGCACCTGCAGCCTGAGCTTCCTCAACCTTAGCGTCCTTAGCAAAAACCAGAACTCGAGCAGTCTTGCCGGTACCATTGGGCAGAACAACTGCGCCACGAACCTGCTGGTCAGCGTGACGGGAGTCAACACCCAACTTGATGTGCAGTTCGACGGTCTCGTCGAACTTTGCGGAAGCGCCCTTCACAACCAGATCCAGGGCCTCTGCGGGATCATACTGAACAGAGCGGTCAATCAGCTTGGCGCTCTCCTGATATTTTTTACCTCTAAACACTTATTAAATCCTCCTTATAGTGGTGATGCGGAAAAATCCTCCCACATTTCCGGGCAGATCCCGGACAGAAAAGTAATTAGTCAACAACGACGACGCCCATGGAGCGGCAAGTGCCAGCAACCTGGCTTTCGGCAGCCTCGAGAGAATTGACATTCAGATCGGGCATCTTGGTCTTAGCAATCTCAGAGATCTGAGCGCGAGTGATCTGACCAACCTTGGTCTTGTTGGGGACGCCGGAACCCTTGTCCAGACCGATTGCCTTCATAACCAGCAGGGGAGTCGGAGGGGTCTTGGTGATAAAGGTGAAGCTGCGGTCAGCGTAGACAGTGATAACAACGGGGATCTTGTAACCCTCCATGCTCTTGGTGCGATCGTTGAATTCCTTGATGAATGCAGCGATGTTGACACCGTGCTGACCTAGAGCGGGACCGACAGGGGGGGAAGCGGTAGCCTTAGCGGCGTTGATCTGAAGTTTGATAATACCAGTGACTTTCTGTGCCATGATAAGCACCTCCTGAATAAAATGTGGTAATATGCGTCTTGCGCATTTCTTTCGGGGCGGATGCCCCTCCCACCGTTTCGACCGGATGACCGGTTGATGCGTTTACGGGGTTGTAACTTCCACCTGATCGAGTTCAAACTCGACGGAAGTCTCGCGTCCGAACATGGTAACCACCACGCTGACGCTGTTCTTGTCGACCTCAATAGCCTCTACGACACCAGTGAAAGAGCTAAACGGACCGTCAAGAATACGGACAGTGTCGCCAACATCGTAATTGACAACGATCTCACGTTTCTCAACGCCCATTGCATAGACCTCTTCATCGGTCAGGGGGATGGGGTCGTTTCCGGAAGTACCGACAAAGCCGGAGACTCCACGGATGCTTCTGATAGCATGCCAGGTGTTGTCGCTGTAAATCATCTTGACGAATACATAGCCAGGATACAGCTTGCGGTCGTAAGTTTTGCTTACTCCGGAATCGGTGATCTCGGTGACAGTCTCCATTGGAATGGACACTGTCAGGATCTGATCCTGCAAACCGCGGCTCTGTACAGTCTTTTCGATGGTAGCCTTTACAGTGTTTTCATATGCGGAATAGGTATGGACAACATACCATTTTGCAGCTTCTGCCATGGCTTATCTCCTCTTAGCCCAACCAGCTGTTGAAAGCATCGATCAGAGCGTTGACACCAACGCGGGCTACAAAGTCAAACAACCAGATGAAAACACCCACGACGAGGACACACGCCAGTACGATCAGGGTGTTCTTCAGCACCTGCTGCGGGGTGGGCCACACGACCTTCTTCAGCTCGCTGCGGAGCTCACGGAAGTATCTGCAGATGCCGCCCCAGGCTCTTACGAACCAATTTGTCTTCTTAGCTTCTGCCATGTGTGGTCCTCCTTACTTCGTCTCGTTGTGAGTGGTGTGCTTTCTGCAGAATCTGCAGTACTTCTTCATTTCGAGACGGTCGGGGTCATTCTTCTTGTTTTTCATGGTGTTGTAGTTTCTCTGCTTGCACTCGGAGCATCTCAAAGTGACTTTAACGCGCATAACGGCACCTCCTTAAAATTGCCTCCCTGTATCACCCCGGCTAGTAAAAATTTAGGAAGCGGCCAACTACAATTGCCGCTCCGAGGCTGAAAAAGGCGCACAAAAAAAGCCCTTTTTCACAGGTAGAACCATTCTACCACAGGGAAATGGTTTCGTCAACAATTTTTTTCTTTATTTTTTCCTTTTTTTGGTCTATAATGACAGCAAAGAGATAATTTAGGAAAGGATATCGTTTCATTATGAGAATTATGGGTGTAGATTACGGAGATGCCCGGACAGGAATCGCTATTTCCGATCTGCTATGTTCTATTGTTGGTTCTGCTACCGTCATCCATAGCAGAAATCAGGAAAAAACAATTGCTGAGATCGTTCGCCTTGTAAAGGAGAATGAGGTAGGGGAGATCGCAGTTGGGCTGCCGAAGAATATGGATGGCTCTGAAGGTGTCCGTGCGGAACTGTGTAGAGGGCTTGCCAAGCGTTTAGAGGAAGAAACCGCGCTTCCTGTTCACCTGTGGGATGAGCGCAGAACAACTGTGGAAGCACACAACATTTTGTCAGAACATAACTATCATGGTAAAAAGAGAAAGAATACTGTAGATGCGGTAGCGGCTGCATTGATCCTTGAGGGCTACCTTGCTTTTCGCAAGAATTAACTGTAATTTATATGAAAAGGGCGGCCGTTATGGCCGTCCTTTTTTCAGTGATGGTTTTTTTGGATTATAGAATAGCTCTCTTAAACCAGTAAGCAGCAAAAGTATGCCGAACAGCTTTTTAAGCAAAGATACATCGAGTTGCTTACTGAGCAAGGAAAAACAGGCGGCACTTACACATCCGGCAATGATTGCAGGTAATACTTTTTTGATGTCCAAGGAACCTTGCTTCCACCTGAAAAATGAAGCGATTACGGCGGAGGGGATGAAAAACAGAAGGTTGATGCTCCTGGCAACATTGTGCTCCATTTCCAGCACAAGGGTCAGCCAAAGCATTAGAAGGCTTCCACCGCCAACGCCCAATCCGGATAAGAAACCAAGGACAGATCCAATAATGATCATTACGGGCAGACTTTCTAGCATAAATATCGCACCCCACCCCAAAGGATCAGAATCCCAAGCAGCCGGTGCAGCCATACTGTGGGTATGCGTCTTCCCAAAATTCCGGCAATTATACCGCCGACAGTGCTCCCAATCAAATATGGAACTGCAATATCCCACGGGACAGTGTTCGGCTTAAAGGTAAGACTTAAGGATACCAGGCAAATGGGAAGGATGATGGAAACAGAAGCAGGGAAGATCTCGTCATCTTCAATGCCTGTCAGCCATGTAAGCAAAGGAACTAGTACCATACCGCCGCCGGCTCCAAACAGACCGTTAACAGCGCCGGCACCAGATCCTGCAAGAACCGATCCAAGATACTTTTTAAACCGCAAAGAAAACACCTCCTGAGGAAATTTTCTCCTCGGGAGGTGTTTTTATTCATTGGATTATCAACCGGCGGACAAAACCAGGTCCAAGTTCATCTTGGAGGTATCACTTACAGCAGTGGTGATCGGCTCCAGAGTGCTGTTGTACCATTCTTCCTGGTCAGCGGCACGCATTTCATTAGTGATCATGAAATCGCGGTAGCTCAGATCGTCATCGCCAACATAGTACATCACATGATAACCGTAGGGGGATTCAATGACCTCGGTATCACCGGGTTTGCGATCGGCGCTGATAGACCAGTTCAGGAAAGTCGGCACATAATTGGAATCGGGGTTGATATCCTCAAACAGACCGCCGTCCTCAGCGGATGTATCATCGCTGTGCTCCTTGACCAGCGCAATGAAGCTGTCCTCGGTGGCATCGCCCTCCTGCCAGGTCTTCAGGTAGCCGTCGGCTTTTTCTTTGGCGGCTGCCTTCTCTTCGTCGGTGTAGGTCTTCTCACCGGTTTCCTCATCCTCGGTGCCGCCCTCAAACTCAACCAGCAGGTGACGGACGTTGGACATCTTGTCGCTGTTGTCGGTCTTGTTGTGGAAAATGGCCACATAGTAGCCGTTGGTCACAGTAATATCTTCGCCGTTCTCGCCCTTTGTGGTAGAGGTGTTGGGAATAGCGGCAATATCGCCTTCCTTGCGCTCCTCGGCAGCCAGCCAGTCCGAGAGAGTGGCATTGATAGCGGTGTGCAGCTGCGCATCTTCCTTGTTTACAGCCAGCTGACTGTCTTCGTTCACTGCAGCGGCAGTAGCCTTGGCTTCCAGCTCCTCAACAGAAGTCGCGGTTGCCATTTCCTCGGCAGCAGCCTTCATGGCAGCGCGGGCTGCATTGTTCTCTTCGTCAGAGTAGGTCTTCTTACCTTCCTCGTCCTCAGTGCCGCCCTGACGGAAGTCTGTGTAGCTCAGATAAGCGTAGGTGTAGGTGTAGGAATTGTAATTGTTAATCTTGTCAGCCTCGTAATCGCGGATAGCAGCATCGTCATAGGTAAGGGAATCCTGATGGGCAGCAATGTAGGCTTTGGCAATTGCGGAGCGCTCACTATAAGCGCCATAGCTATCTGCTTCTGCGCCGTAGCCGTACATAGCGCGCAGGTACTGTGTACTATTGTTATAACCGTAGAGCATTGCGTAGGTTTCCAAATTGTTCAGCTGGTTATCCAGAGTGGTTTGCTCTTCGCCGGGAAGGGTGAAGTTCTCCGCCATGGCAAGGTCATACATGGCGTAATCGCTCTTCGCTTGCTCGATAGCAGAATCGATAAAGTACTCTGCCCAGGTCTTGCCGGTCTCAGCATCCTGCACTTGCTCACTCAGGGGCTTGGTGGGATCCAGACCGAGAGCTTGTAGATAGCTGTCGGTGTAGTCGGTATACTGGGTGTAAAGATCATTGTAGTACTTGCTGACAGCGTCATTGAAATAATAACTCAGTTCGACGGAGTTCAACTCTCTGTCGCCGATAGTGGCTGCGATGGTGTTTTTCTGGATGATACCGCTGTTGTTCACAGCTCTGACACCAAGTACTGCCAGTGCTACGCACAAAATCAGTACCATGGCGGTAACAAAGCTAATGGTATAGACTTTCAGCTTTTTAGCTTCTGCCTGCTCCTGTCTCTGCTTTTCGCTCAGGACAGCGGCGGCCTGCTCCTTACGGAGCTTCTTCTTATCGGATGCGCTCATTTTGAAACATTCCTCTCGTTAACCGAATTCTTAGCATGATGCGTGGAACTTCCGACGCATAGACCTCGTCATTATAAACGATTCTTTTCTAACTTTCAAGTGGTATTATTTCGAATCTGGAAGAAAAATGAAAAAAGTTTACAATCTTTCCACAGATAATTAAATGGAAACTAAAAAACGCGGGAAGCCGAAACTTCCCGCGCCTGCACCCGCCATAGCCGTAATGCATCCGATTATGACCTGCACGAAAGGGCAGGTGGGTTGCCGCTCCTAGCCTTAGCTGCTCCCAACATCCACCGTGCGTCAAAGCGCAGGCGGGAGGTCTGCAATCCGGGTAGGAAGTCTAACATCCCTATTAAATGATGTGGGTCCAAAAGGACACACTACGCACAAGGCAGGCCAAAGGCTCAATCTTCTTCGTCCTCGTAAAGCTGATCCATGATGAGGCTGTAGACCTCTTCCAGCTCCTTTTCGTCCTCGATGGCGCACAAGATCGGCTCGCCGTCTTCTTCTACAGATTTGAGAATACTGACCTCTGTATCTTCGTGGTCCTCACCGTCAGCAAGAATCACAGCAAGATAGCTCTCGCCGTTGTATTCCAAAGTGGAAAGGATCTCTAGTTCAAACTCTGTGCCATCTTCGTCGATGATCGTCATAAAATCAGAACCGTATTCCTGGGACATAGTGCAATACCTCCGTGGTTTGTTTCTGTCTATATTCTAAGGGAACAGTCTGCCGAAATCAAGAGGAAATCGCAGTTAACAGAAAAAGAAGTTGTGACGGAAACAGGTGTTTTACTGAATTTAATCTTTATTAATAAATTAGTACTTTCGTTTTTTGATTGGGTATGCTATAATGATATGAGTAGTATTGTGTTCTTATGCACATAAAGGAAAAATATTGACCATGCAGGCCTTCTGGGCTAATGTAATGGAGGTAACGATTATGTCACAGGAAAAGAACAAGAACAATGTTGACAGACAGGATTGGCAGCCCCATTGGGTACTAAACCTGCTGTATAAGATCTGGATGGCGGTATTTGCCGGCATTAAAGTGGCAATCGGTGCGGTTGCAACGGTACTGCTGATTTGTGTTGTTTGCGCTTTTGCGGTAGTCAACATCCTCGGTGAATACCTGGAAACAGATATCCTGCCTACTGCTAATCTGGTCCTTGAAAACTATGAGATGGACGCGCCGTCGTATGTTTACAGTGTCAATGAGGCAGGTGAGATCGAGGTTCCTCAGGAGCTTTATGCCAGTACCGATTGGAAAAAGGCGGATTATGAAGAGATCCCTGAGG
>JAZOSG010000110.1:0-2940 GCA_045657005.1 Faecousia sp. | reverse complement strand
CCTCTGCGCCCAGAGAAGCGATCTTCAGGGCGTAGGGCAGTGTGGCACCGGTCAGCGCCAGGGTGGAGGTTCTGGGAACCGCACCGGGCATATTGGCAACAGAGTAGTGGATCACACCGTGCTTCAGGAAATAGGGGTTTGCATGGGTAGTGATCCTGTCGATGGTCTCAATAGAGCCGCCCTGATCGATCGCCACATCCACCAGCACACTGCCGGGACGCATGCTCATGACCATTTCCTCGGTGACCAGCTTGGGTGTCTTCGCACCGGGTATCAGCACGCAGCCCACCACCAAGTCCGCGTTCTTCACCGCGTTGGCAATGTTATAAGGGTTGGAAAGCAGGGTCTGCACCCGCCCGCCAAAAATATCATCCAAGTACGCAAGGCGCTTGATGTTCAGATCCAGAATGGTCACATTGGCGCCAAAACCGGAGGCTGCTTTAGCCGCGTTCAGACCCACATTGCCGCCGCCAACGATAACCACATTCGCCTTTTCAACGCCGGTAACACCACCCAGCAAAACACCTCTGCCGCCGCAGGTTGCTTCCAGCAGATGGGCACCGATCTGCACAGACAGACGACCTGCCACTTCACTCATAGGTGCCAGCAGCGGCAGACTGCCATCGTCCGGCTGGACAGTTTCGTAAGCAATAGCAGTAACCTTCTTATTCAGCAGCGCTTTGGTCTGACCGGGGTCGGGAGCCAGATGCAGATATGTAAAGAGGATCTGCCCTTCCTTCAGATAATCATATTCCGGGGCCAAAGGTTCTTTGACCTTGATGATCATATCCGCCACATCGTAGACCTCTTTGGGCGTTGCCAGGATCTCAGCGCCTACGGCAATATATTCACTGTCGGAAAAGCCGCTTTCCTGACCGGCATTTTGCTGGATATACACCTGATGACCTGCGCGGACCAGCGCATCTGCACCGGCAGGGGTAAGTCCCACACGGCCTTCCTGCGGTTTGATTTCTTTTGGACAACCGATTCGCATAAAAATCGCTCCTTTTTTGAATTTATTTTATTCTATCACTGCTTTTTTCCTAATGCAAGTTTTTTCTATGTTTTAACATTTTATATCATGTATGCGCAGAAATTTAACAGCTTTTTTCAACTTATCGCAAACGACAGTTGATTTTTGCCGCCGGATGCGGTATGATAATAAACGGTAAAGATACACCTATGAGAGGAGAAGTCATACATGATCATTACACAGAAGAAACCCATTGAAGAAGTCATGGCTATGGTCGGCGATGCCAAGACCGTCGCCATCGTTGGCTGCGGCAGCTGTGCTACCGCCTGTCAGACCGGCGGCGAGCCTCAGATCGCTGAGCTGACTGCCATTTTGGAGCAGGCCGGCAAGAAGGTCGTGGCTACCACTGTTGCAGACTACTGCTGCATGAACCTGGGCGTTAAGGCCAAGATGAAGCCCATCGTTGCCGCTGCCCCCGAGTGCGTTATCTGCATGAGCTGCGGCGACGGCGTGCAGTGCGTTGCCAAGAACGCCGGTTCCATTCCTACATACCCCTCTAACGACACCATGTATCTGGGCGAGGCTGTCCGGTTTGGCGTCTGGGAGGAGGCCTGCCGTTTCTGCGGTCAGTGCGTGCTGGGCCAGACCGGCGCTATCTGCCCCATCACCCAGTGTGCCAAGAGCCTGGTCAACGGCCCCTGCGGCGGTCAGAAGAACGGCAAGTGCGAGGTCAATCCCGAAAATGACTGCGCCTGGATCAAGATCTACGAGCGTCTGCAGGCAACAAATCAGCTGGAGAAGCTGATGCAGACCCGTGAGGATAAGGGCTACGAGAAGGTCGCCTATCCCAGAACTATCAGCTTGAGGGGGAAGAAATAATGAGCGTATTGAAAGAAGCACTGGAAAACGGCAAGTTTGGCGTTACCGCCGAAATGGCACCCCCCAAGGGTTATGACTTTACCGAGCAGATGGAGGCCGCTGAGGTCCTGAAGGGCAAGGTCCATGCCGTAAATGTTACCGACATGCAGAGCGCATGCCTGAAGGCCACCGGTCTGGGTCTTTGCATCAAGCTGAAGCAGGCAGGCGTTGAGCCTATCCTGCAGATGACCGGCCGTGACCGTAACCGCATGGCGATCATGGGCGATATCCTCGCCGCTGCCGGCTTCGGCATCGACACCATGCTGGCACTGACCGGCGACCACCCCGTGGTCGGCGACTGTAAGAACACCAAGCCCGTTTACGATCTGGATTCCGTTGGCATTCTGAAGATGCTGTCCAAAATGGAAGAGACCGGCTGTGACTGCGGCGGCAACCAGATCGTCGGCGGCGCACCCAAGTTCTATAAGGGCGCATCTGTCACACCTCTGTATGACCCCATCTTCCTGCAGGTCAACAAGCTGCGCCAGAAGGTGGAAGCCGGCGCTATGTACATCCAGACCCAGGGCATCTTTGACCTGGATGTGCTGAAGCGTTTCCTGGAAATGGTGGACAAGGCCGGTATCAAGACCCACATCATGGCCGGCATCATCCCCCTGAAGGGTGCAGGCGGTGCCAAGTACATGAACGAAAATGTTCCCGGTATCGCTGTGCCTCAGGAAATGATCGACAAGCTGGCCGCTGCCGCTGCCGAGGGTAAGGAAAAGGGCATCAAGGGCCTGCCTGCCAAGCTGGGCATGGAGATGGCTGCTGAGATGATCGCCAAGATCAAGGACGAGAAGCTGTGCGACGGTGTCCATGTTATGGCCATCGGCGCAGAGAAGAATGTCCCCACCATTCTGGACATGGCTGGCATCACTGTGTAAAATCGATCCAATGCATATAAAAAAGACTGCTGCGAAACGAATCGCAGCAGTCTTTTTTTCATAGTAAGCTCTCTGCCATTTGAGTCAGCTTCTGCACCAATTGGGAGGGGTCTTCGCAGAAATGCTCCCCCCCCACCGCTTCCATGCAGGCTCTGTCCCGGAAAC
>JAZOSG010000109.1:0-2112 GCA_045657005.1 Faecousia sp. | reverse complement strand
GGAGCGATAAACAGTGGACAGTTGATAGTGGATAGTTGACAGTTAAGGTGTCGCCTTCGGCGACTATTTGAATCATTTTCCGTAGGAAAATACCTCAATTGTCAACTGTCAACTGTTAACTGTCAACTTCGAGCGGTAGCTTGACAAACTGGAATTTGAAAGGAAGTGGCGGTATGTCAGCCCATGAGATACTGATCTATATTATGGCAGGGTTTGCGGTGCTGGGTGCTGTTGACCGGATCCTAGGCAACCGGATCGGCCTTGGCAAGGAATTTGAAAACGGCATTTTGGCAATGGGTTCTTTGGCACTGGCAATGATCGGTATCATTGCATTGGCACCGGTACTGGCAAATCTTTTGCGTCCGGTGGTGGTGCCGGTGTATGAGTTTCTGGGAGCGGATCCTGCCATGTTTGCCGGGACGATCCTTGCCTGCGACATGGGCGGCGCGGCACTGGCGCAGGAGCTGACAGCCGACCCGGAGGCAGCGCTTTTGGGCGGCGTGCTGGGCGGCTCTATGCTGGGCGCGACCATTGTTTTTACCATCCCGGTGGCAATGGGGATCCTGCCGGAACAGGACAGACCTGCTCTGGCAAAGGGGATCCTGGCAGGGATCGTGACCATTCCTGTAGGCATTCTGGCGGGCGGTCTGGTGGCAGGCTTTCCTCTTATAAAGGTGCTGCGGAATCTGGTGCCCATCGTGGTCATTGCCGCGCTGATCGCCCTGGGGCTTTGGAAGGCAGAGCGGTTGATGATCAAGGGCTTTGGCTGGTTTGGCAAGGGCGTTGTGGCAGTGATCACCGTGGGACTGGCAGCTGCCATCGTGGAGAGTCTGACAGGCTTTGCGGTCATTCCCGGCATGGCACCCATTGAGGACGGTTTTTTAACGGTTGGTTCCATTGCCATCGTGCTGGCAGGGGCATTTCCCCTGGTATGGGCAGTGACCAAGGTGCTGCGAAAGCCCCTTTTGAAGGTGGGTAAGTGGCTGAAAGTCAATGACACTGCCGCTGCCGGACTGGTGGCGACCCTTGCCAATTCTATTGCGACCTTTGGGCTGGTCAAGGACATGGACAGCCGGGGCAAGGTGGTCAATATTGCCTTTGCGGTGAGCGCGGCATTCGTTTTCGGCGATCATCTGGGCTTTACAGCAGGCTTTGCGCCGGAAATGCTGCCGGCTGTGATCGTTGGAAAGCTGGCCGGCGGCATCAGCGCAATTGCGGTCGCCATATGGCTTACCCGGAAAGATTAGAGTTGACAAAACCCCGGTTTTCGGGATATAATGCATACAATATGGAAAAAGCTGTGAAAAGAAGAGTAGGTAGTGATATCCGGTCAGAGAGCCCCGGCAGGTGTGAGGGGGCACGGGGAAGGCTATCGAACATGGTCTTGGAGCTGAGCCGTCGATAGGTAGGCGGCTGCGGGTGCGCCCGTTAACGCGCGCTTGAGGCACTGCTTGAGATTGCCACACCAGTGTGCGCACTGGTTCGCAATGACAAAAGGTGCGAAGCAAGGTGGTACCGCGTCAATTCTGTCGCCCTTGACCTGTCAAGGGCGATTTTCTTTTTAGAGGGAAGCGAAGGGAGCGCTGCCGGTGGCAGATGACGAAGGCTTTTGAAAACCAAGGAAGATGTCGGGCACCGCAACAGGAAACACCTTACGGAGCAGTACAAACCGTATTATAAATAATCTCTAGAATGGAGGAGACGAATATGAGCAAAGGAAATTATTACATCACAACACCTATCTACTATCCCTCTGCCAAGCTGCATATCGGTCATACTTACTGCACGGTGGCAACAGATGCCATGGCGCGCTATAAGCGCATGACCGGCTACAATGTCAAGTTCCTGACAGGCACTGACGAGCACGGACAGAAGATCGAGGATAAGGCAAAGGAAGCCGGTGTTACGCCCCAGCAGTTCGTGGACAACATCGTGCTGGGTGAGAAGGGCGTGCTGGATCTGTGGAAGCTGATGAACATCAGCTACGACCGCTTTATCCGCACCACCGACGACTATCACGTTGCCGCCATTCAGAAGATCTTTAAGAAGATGTACGAAAACGGCGACATCTACAAGGGCAAGTACACCGGTAAGTACTGCAAGCCCTGTGAG
>JAZOSG010000108.1:0-2753 GCA_045657005.1 Faecousia sp. | reverse complement strand
TAACAGTTGACAGTTGACAATTGAGGTATTTTCCTACGGAAAATGATTCAAATAGTCGCCGAAGGCGACACCTTAACTGTCAACTATCCACTATCAACTGTCCACTGTTTATCGCTCCATCGGAGCGATAAACTGGAATTTGAGGATAATAAAGCACCGGGGCTGTTGTAATTTTTGCAACAGCCCCGATAGATTATAATTTCAGAAATCTGTGGGTAGTCTTCCAGGCGATCTGTTCCTTTTGCTCCATGGTCAGATTCAAACCCATGAACCGGTTTACTTCCATCATGGGATCCCATAAGGGATAGTCCGAGCCGAAAGCCATTCGCTCAGCGCCGTAGGCATTGATGTATTTTTCCGCAACGCCCTTGGGCATGAACATCAAAGAGCTGGAAACATCCATGATGCAGTCAGTATCCTTCAAAAGGTCGTAGGCCACCTCATACATGGAGTAGCCGCCAAAGTGGGCGGCGATCGCCTGCAGCCGGGGAAAGGTATCCAGTACCTTTCTGAGCTTCACCGGATGGGAATAATCGTACCGGTGGTCGCCCATGTGCAGCATCACCGGGATCTTTCCCTGGATCTGCTCGTACATGGGAAACAGCCGGGGATCGTCGATGGAAAACCGCTGGGAGTCTGGGTGCATCTTGATGCCCTTAAGTCCCATAGCCATGATCCGCTCCACCTCGTCAGTCAGCCCTTCCATTTTGGCATGGACGGTTCCAAAGCCCACAAAGCAGTCGTGGAGTCGTGTCTGCTGCAAAATAAAATCGTTGATGGATTGGACTCGGTCAGGCCGGATGGCTACCGGCAAAACCACGAATTTGGAGATGCCTGCGGCTTTTCCGCGGCTGAGCAGCATGCCTACAGTGCCGTCCATCTCGCCGTTTTGGCCGATCTGATAGAAATCCCGGACGCTGTTGGTCGCCTTCAGGGCGATCTCGTCAGGGTAAATGTGGGTATGAATATCTATAATTTTCATTGCGTGCCTCGATTGGTTATGATCACAGCAGCTCGTCCAGCGCCTTTTTGAAGATGGGGCCCAGGATATCGTAGCCAGCCTGATTGGGGTGGACCTTGTCCTCTACAAAAATATCGTCGCGCACCTTGCGGAAGTTGCCCACATCTTCGGCTGACTCAAACAGCTCCGGACAGCTCCAAAGATCGATAACCGTGGTGTCTTCGTGGGTCTGGGCGTACAATTCCAGCAGTTGGTGATACCGCTCTCTGCGCTGCTTACCGCTGTTCCACATATCCCGAATGGTGGCATCCTTGCCGTTGGGACGGGGGTGATCCTGGACAAGAAACAGCTTGATACCGGGAAAATCCGTTCGCGCCCAGTGGCACAGCTTGCCGATGTTGACCATGATGTCATCTACATCATAGCCGTACATGCCGTCGTTGCAATAGGTGGCGATGACCAGCGCTCTGGGCGCCCAGGGGCGCACCATCCGGTCGTAGTAATACAGCAGTTCCTCAGAGGTAGAGGTTCCGAAGCCGTGGTTAACGCAGGCGAGGGAGCCGTCTTTTGCCCGGATATCATCTTCCAGCCGGCGGTAGCCCCACTTGGGACTGCCCCAACGGGTAAATAGGGAGTGCCCGTAGAACATGATCAGTCCTTTTTGGACAGGCTCTTTTTCATAATTTTCAATTTCCTTTTCCAACCATTTCAGATCCATGGGAATATCGTACATGATGGATGCCTCCTTACAGAATGTCCTTAAGGACATCAATTATAAATATCTTTTCAATTGGTTTTTCCTTAAAGCTTACTACCGATTTTTTCCAGCGGGTCAGATTTACTCTTGGTTCAAACATATGGAGTCTCCTTCTGCGTGCTCCAACGTTCGCTTGTACTGTGTGACGGTCATGCCGTAGTACCGCTTGAAAATACGGCTGATATAGTTCACATCTCCGAAGCCAACCTGTTTGCCGGCTTGGGCAAGGGTGTAGCCGTAGCGGCGGATCAGCACCAGCATGTAGGAAAGTTTGCTGCGGTTGATGTACTCCATCAGAGGGACACCCTCGCTGCTGGAAAACACATTGGTCAGATAGTTTTTGCTGACACCTACAGCTTGCGCCACATCCGCAACGGTGAGCCGGCGGTTGAGATTTTGAGAAATGAAGGTCTTGGCACGGGCGCAGTGGCGTCGGTTGCCGGGCGATATAGCGTTTGCATTATCTGCCGATTGGATCCTCTCACACAGCTTGTGGATCAGCAGCATGAACTCCGCACAGGTTTCAAAATAGGAGCGCTGGGTCTGGGCGGTTTCTGCACAGGCGATATTGCGGATCAGAGTAAAGATCTCACTGTTTTCCGGTGACGGTGGGATGTACAGCGGCAGAGTCACGGTCTTCCCATTAGGGGGTGGACAAGTATCTACTTGCCTGGTGTGGCAGTGGATGAGAAATTCCACAGCGGTGTGCCGGTGCAGTCCTTCGTTTTGTACAGAAACACAGAAGCCGCATTCCGGCGGAATAATGAAAATGCCGTTCTCTTCCACCAGAAAGTCTCCCAGCGCTCCAGAAAGCAGGACGGGATTCTGCTCCACAAAGCCAATCTCCAAAATACCGCCGTTGGGAGGGGTCTTGCCGTAAATGCCGTAGCCCCGGTTGGATAGCTGATAATTGTAGTTGTCGGATACCAGGCTGTGTGCCAGCGCGATCTTGTCAAAAGCAAGGATATCAAGCTCTGTAAAGCACGCAGGGTTGACCATGCACATCCGCTCCTTCCGTTACAAAAAAGTATATCA
>JAZOSG010000107.1:0-4204 GCA_045657005.1 Faecousia sp. | reverse complement strand
ACCCGCTCGGTATCGTTACTGCGTTAAAAAATGGTGGATTACGAATGCAATTGCGTTACCGGGCACAGTCAGGAGCAGTAACGACAAGCGAAGGTTGTCGTGCGAGTTTGTCAGCGGACACTGTCCGCTAAACTGGAATTTTACTGTTCTTCCAGCAGGCACACGGCGTGGCAGGACATGCCCCACTCATTGCCGGTAAAACCCATTTTTTCCTCTGTGGTCGCTTTTACATTCACTTGGCTTTCCTCCAGAGAAAGGTCCTGCGCGATATTGGCGATCATGGCAGGAATGTGTTCCTTCAGTTTTGGTTTCTGGGCGATCATCGTCACATCGATGTTCCCAACCCGATAGCCTGCCTGGGCGATCTTTTTTCCTACCTCCCGCAGCAGCGCCCGGGAGTCCGCACCCTTATAAGCCGGGTCGTTGTCCGGGAAGTGATAGCCGATATCCCGCAGCGCGGCTGCCCCTAACAGCGCGTCCATCACCGCATGAAGCAGCACATCCGCGTCGGAATGTCCCAAAAGCCCCAAAGGATGCTCGATCTTCACGCCGCCTAAGATCAAGTCTCTTCCCGGCACCAGCCGGTGCACATCGTAGCCGTGTCCGATCCTCATTGCATTTCCTCCAATAGCAGCTGGGCGATCTTCAGATCCATGGGAGTTGTGACCTTGATATTGCGCTCGTCTCCCTCTACGATCTTGACGGACATGCCCATATTCTCCACAGCAGAGCAGTCATCGGTAATGACCGCCCCCTCCTGTCTTGCTTTTTTCAGTGCGCCCCGGAGAAGATCCAGGTCAAGGACCTGGGGGGTCTGCACTGCCTGCAGGCGGCTTCTGTCCGGCGTTGCCGTGACCACGCCGCCCTTGGCCACCCTGATGGTATCCTTGACCGGAACAGCAGGGGCTGCCGCGCCGTAGGTATTGGCTGCCCGGACAGTGCGGTCGATGACCTGCCATGTAATCAAGGGTCTTGCCCCATCCTGTACCGCCACCAGACGCACCTGCTTGGACAGTGCGTTCAGCCCAGCCTGGACAGATGCCGGGCGGTCACTGCCGCCGACGACCACTGCACGCACCTTGCTGAATTCCGCACACAGCCCCATGATGGAGGTCAAAAGATCCTCCCGGGTCACCACCACGATCTCCCGAATGGCATCGCAGTTTTGGAAGGTGCGGACAGTGCGAAGGATCATCGGCTCGCCATTAAGCGGTGCCATGACCTTGTCGATGCCGCCCATCCGGGAGGCTGTTCCGGCTGCCACGATCACCGCGCCGCAGTATTGTAACGGCAGGACCTTCCGCGCCTGTTTCGTAAACACATTGATCTTCATGTCACAGCTCCATGATAAGTTTTTTGAAGTATTTGCCCCGTTCCATAAAATTCTTGAACTGGTCAAAGGCGGCGCTGGCAGGGCTCATAAGCACCACATCGCCGGGTTTTGCGCTGCTCGCCGCTTTCTTCACAGCGTCAGTAAAGTCCGCGCAATCCACGATCTCCGGAGCTCCCGGGGTGTAGCCGGGGGCTTGCTCCACAGCTGCGCGGATCTGCTTAGCCGTAGCGCCGTTAAGGAACACCGTCTTCACATGCCGGCAGATCTCGGGTCCCAGCACATCATAGGGGATGTGCTTATCGTAGCCGCCGGCGATCAGCAACACCTTTTCCGGGAAGCTGCGCAGCCCTGCCATCGTGCGGCTGGGAGAGGAAGCGATGGAATCGTTATAAAACCGCACACCGTCACGGATCCGCACCAGCTCGATCCGGTGCTCCACGCCGCCAAAGGTCTTGGCAACATGGCGCACGGTATCATCCTCCACAAGTCCCTCTACCGCCAGGATGGCTGCCATATAATTTTCCACATTGTGCTCGCCGGGCAGCAGGATATCCTGCTTGTTAAGCACCGGCACACCGTCCCGGCAAAGCATATCGCCGTCCAGACAAATGCCGTTTTCCGTCTTGCCCAGACGGGCAAAATACCGGGTGCTGCCCTTGCCTGCAAAACCGGCTGTGATGGCATTGTCAGCGTTCAGGATCAGCTTGTCCCCTGCGCCCTGGAATTTGAAGATATTCTTCTTTGCATCCACATACTCATCCATATCCTTATGGATATCCAGATGGTTGGGCGCAAGGTTTGTCACCACAGCCACATTGGCGCTGCGGCGCATATCCATCAGCTGGAAGGAGCTGAGCTCCACCACCGCGAAGTCATCCTTCCCCATTTGGTCGCAGACCGGCAGCAGGGGCGTACCGATATTGCCGCCCAGCCAGACCGTCTTTCCGGCAGCCTTGAGCATTTCGGCAATGAGGGTCGTGGTGGTGGTCTTTCCGTCAGAGCCGGTCACCGCAATGGTCTTGCAGGGACACAGCTCAAAGAAAATTTCCATCTCACTGGTGACCTCCGCACCGCTTTTCCGCAGCGCCTCCAGAGCAGGATTTGCCGGGTGCATGCCGGGGGTGCGGAATACCAGATCGGCGCTTAGATCATCCAGGTAAGTATCTCCAAGCTTTAAGGTGCAGCCCTGCTTTTCCAGCTCCAGGACCTCCCCATCCAGCTTTTCTCTTGGCGTCTTGTCGCAGCCGGTGACGGTGCAGCCGTAGGAAAGCAGCAGGCGCACCAGAGGGCGGTTGCTGACACCCAGCCCAAGAACAACAATATTCTTTCCTTTTAGAGAATTAAAATAGGCATCAAAGTTAGCAGACATAACAGCACCTCATTGATCAAATTCCAGTTTATCGAGCTGTTTACCGATACGCAACCAACCAATTGTCATTCCGAGCCAGTCCGCAGACTGGCGTGGGAATCTATTGGTATAGCTTGTTTTTTGAGATTGCCACACCAGTGTGAGCACTGGTTCGCAATGACAACAAAGATTTGCAACTACTCGCTAAACTGGAATTTGTTTTCTTGTTTATAGTATATCCTTTCTAAAAAGAATTTGCAAGATATTTGACAACCGGGCGGCATTAGAGTACAATATGGTGGCGACCAGGTCGGACAGCCGCGGCTGGACCGCGAAAGCGTCCAGGTGAGGAAAGTCCGGGCTCCACAGGGCAAGGATAACAGGTAACGCCTGCCGAGGGTGACCTCAGGACAAGTGCAACAGAGAGATGTAGCCGGTTTACCGGTCATAGTGAAAAAGTGGGGTAAGAGCCCACTCGCCCCATGGGAACATTGGGGTGCTGTAAACTCTATCCGGAGCAACGCCGTGGAGAAGCATATAGGTTTGCCCGACCGCTTCGAGGAGGCGGCTTGATCCTGCGAGCGATCGCGGGACTAGATAGATGGCTGTCAAGACAGAACCCGGCTTACAGACCTGCGTCGCAACTATAAAGCGAAAGCACCGCCAAATTGGCGGTGCTTTTTACCCCTATTCGTAAAGTTTATCCAGCAGCTTTTCTACCCGTTTAGCGTCTTGCTTCTGATCAATGCGCTCCAAAAATGTTGCGCTATCACATGCGCTTCCTACCTTTCCACCGCTGGTACCATCGTTTTCTTTGTACATCATAATCTTTGCTGTGATCCTTGTATTTTCCACTATGCTCGCAAGGGAGCCTATCAGCAGTGCTATGATGTGGTATATACAATACACAAGAAACACATACAATGCCCACTCTATCAAGCAAAGCAGAAACGTTTCAAAATGAAACGAGGAATATTTATCATAGATTTCCGCTACCGTGGCAGCCTGATAAATAGAAGTAAACACACCGTAAATTGTCAACAGGACAGTGAGAATATTCCCCCATTTTTCCAATCGAATCGCCCACATCCAAAGATTGCTCGTCATCTCATCTTTTGCAATGCACTCTCCAAATTTTTGTGGAACGGTCCTATTCCGATTGCCTGAAAACATACTTGCCATACTGTACCCTCTCTTTCATTTTTAGTGGCAATGTAATTTTACCGCAAATTGCGGTATTTGTCAATACAACAAATCGCAGTATGGTATCCTATTCATGAGGTGGTATCATGTATCAGAGGATTCGGGATCTGCGGGAGGATCACGATTTAAAGCAACGGCAGGTAGCGGAGTATTTAAGTTGCTCCCAGCAGGTCTACAGCAATTATGAATTGGGGCAACGGGATATTCCTACGGATGTTTTGATTCGATTATCGAACTTTTATAAGGTATCTGTGGATTATTTACTGGGCTTGACCAATAATCCAAAACGGAATAAGTAACGCACTGCCGAGGGTATTGGC
>JAZOSG010000106.1:0-4524 GCA_045657005.1 Faecousia sp. | reverse complement strand
AGCGTATAGCCATTGTTCGCCCCCTGGCTATGAACCCCAAGCTGATGCTCTTCGACGAGCCTACATCCGCTCTGGACCCCGAAATGGTCGGTGAAGTTCTTGAAGTTATGAAAGAGCTGGCAAACGAGGGTATGACCATGGTAGTGGTTACCCACGAAATGGGCTTTGCCCGTGAGGTCGGCAACCGGGTTCTGTTCATGGATGAAGGCAAGATCGTAGAACAGGGCACCCCTGACGAGATCTTTAACCATCCCCAGCATCCGAGACTTCAGGAGTTTCTTTCCAAAGTTCTGTAACAAAAAATCCTCTTCCGTCCGGAAGAGGATTTTTTATTCCATTACATGTTCTAAACCCATTTGCAAAATGGTGCGCACATGCTCGTCTGCCAGGGAATACAAGAGGTTCTTCCCTTCCCTGCGGTACTTGATCAGGTGCATTTGCTTGAGCAGCCGCAGCTGGTGAGAGATCGCACTCTGAGACAGCTCTACCGCCTGGGCAATATCATTTACACAAAGCTCCTGTTCCATCAGCAAAAACAGGATCTGCACCCGGGTAGAATCAGAAAATCCCTTAAACAGCTCAGCGATCTGCGCCTGAATTTCTTTATCCGGTGTTTTGATCATAGTGCGACTCCTTTCCACATTTTTCTGTATTGTAGCATAAATTACGGTTTGTTGCAATCACAAAAAAAGAAGGCCGCCGATTGGCGACCTTTTTGGAGCGGGTGACGAGGCTCGTTTGCATTTTTCAGTTAAACTGAAAAATTGAGGATCCGTCGGGTCAAGCCCCGACGGCTGACCTGCCACCGGCAGGTCAGATTTAATCGTTCGAGCCTCATATCCTTTACAAAAAAGAAGGCCGCCGATTGGCGACCTTCTTTTTTTGGAGCGGGTGACGAGGCTCGAACTCGCTACCTCCACCTTGGCAAGGTGGCGCTCTACCAGATGAGCTACACCCGCGGAACAAGAGGTATTATAGCAGATTTTCAAAAGAAGTCAATACCCTTTTCCAAAAAATTTCTTTTTTCTTTTACTGGGACGGATATGCAGAATAATCCCACACATAACCGGTCATTTCCGGTGTTGTGCAAAGCCGGAAGCTGCCGTTTTGATTACACCGAAGCAGATCTACATGGTAGTATTCGCCCCGATATCGGACAATATTCCAACACCAGGGCTTCCCATCCCGTGTACCGGACACCACCTGGCAGTTAAGCTCTGCCTGCCGGCACATAGCCGCATATACATTGGCAAAGGTCCGGCTGTCGCCGACGCCGTGATGCAGCAAGCTGTAGGCAGGTGTGATGGAGGTCTCCACAGTATAGTCGTCACGCTCCATCAAAAACGCGTACAATCTTGAATAAATGTCCAGGACCTGGGTGGTTTTCTTCACATAAAGCTCTGCGGAAGTAAATACCGGTGCCACCTGCTCCTGCATCTGGCGAAGGGTCTCCCGGCTGGTCTGATATGTAAAGGTCAACTCCACGATCCGGTCTTTTCCCCTTTCGGGATAGACAAATACACCGACCTGGGGCATTTCCATTACAAGCTCCGGGTGATCATTGGCGTAATCCTGCACCTGTTGCACAAGATCCGTTTTCTCATACTGACTGATCCGCACTGCCACAGAGGCATCACAATTGTCCAGCGCGGCCGTAATCGTATCCCATGCTGTTTCCATGGACTCTGCCTGATCCATACGCAAAATCTCAGAGCGTCCGTGCAGATAACTGATGTGGTACGCAATTACAGAAACGCCCCGGTTTGTACCGATCTCAAAGGTGATATCGTCCACCGCATAAGCTCCCACCGGAGTGCTGTTCATCACAAAGTTGGCAGCAGTATTGGCGTAGAAATGGACAGTGGCATCGTTAAAAGAAGAAATGGATACCATGCCGCTCTGAGCACCGGCATTGACAAGATCGGACAGCGCATTGCGCAGCTGTGAGTAAGAGGATACCTCGATCACCTTTTCAGAGGTTTGGAGCATCTGCTCCTGATGGGGCTGTACAGAAACATAGTCCCCATCCATCCAAAAACCGCATCCGTTCAGCAGCACAGCGCAAATCAGAATTAGTGCTGTTACCCAAACATGCCGTCTCACGGTATCCCTCCTTTCACAGTTACAGTGCGTCCTTTGAATAACGGGAGAAGCCGTCTCCCAACACCTGATGTGCCTCCTGAACAATGACAAAGGCATCAGGATCGATCCGCGCCACAAGCTCCTTCAGCTCAGCAAGCTGCTGTCGCTTCACAGCTGTGAGGATGACCTTTATATCCTGGTGAGAATAGCCGCCTTCGCCACGCAGAAAGGTCACGCCCCGGGCAAGCTCGCCGGTGATCCCCTGCGCGACAGCGTCATAGCTGCGGCTGATGATCAGCGCCACCCGGGAATAATCGAATCGGTATACCACTGCGTCGATTACCTGGCCTGCAGTAAAGATCGCCACGCCGCTGTACAGCGCACGGCTCATATCCCGGAAAACCAATCCGGTCAGCGCTACCACTGCCAGATCAAAAATTGTATTGATCGTACCGATGGGAACATTCTGCCAACGCTTTTTCAGCAGTCTTACAATAATGTCCGATCCGCCGGTAGATCCACCGGTGGTAAACACCAAACCCAAACCAAGACCGCACATTCCGCCGCCGTACAGTGCCCCCACCAGAGGGTCTATTACAGGCTGCGGCAGCACAGCAAACAGATCAATGGCAGCTGAGGCAAAGATCATGCCCAGCAGAGATTGGTAAACAAAGCGTGTTCCCAGCCGCGCCCCTGCCAGGGCAAACAGCGGAAGATTCACAGCTGCGGTGATCAAGCCAACAGTGCCGACACCAGTCAATTCGGTGAGTACCATTGCCAAACCGGAAATGCCGCCAGCATTCAACCCGTGTGGCTCCAAAAACAGATTAAAACCGATGGCAAAAATAACGCATCCAATCAGCGTTTTCAAAATCATTTCCAGATTCGGCAGCCCATTTTTCATGTTATTCTCCGTTACACATCAAAGCTTGTCTGCTTCTCCAGAGAATCCTCCTCTTTCAGGAGCGCCCCTGCGGTGGGTACGGTTCTGCAGCGATAACGGCTGGCGTTGACGATGCCGCTTTCTTCCAGAAGTACCGCTCTGTCAAGGGATGCCTTCTTTTTCAGGCTCATGACAGACACACCGATCGTATTGCGCGTGGTTTTTGGCAGGAGCAAAGCTGTGGAAACGATCGCCGCGCGTCCATCTGTGGAGTACAGCGCCACCTGGGCATCCGTATCCAGCGCAATGGCAGTCTTCAAGGGGCTCTTATCCGAGAACGCGCCGGTCAGTCTGCGGCGGTTGGTCTTCGTCTCATAAGCGGACAGTGGCACCTTCGCCACCTTGCCGTTTTCAAAGAAGAACAGGATAAATCCCTTGTAGTCGCCTGGCAGGATCACCTGGCGCACTGTTTCGCCCGGATCCATTCCCAGCTTCTGGGGCAGATAGTCACCAAGCAGAGATGCCTTGCTGTCTTCAAACTCACTAAGTCGTGTCTTATAGCACTGGAACTGGTCCGTAAATACCAGCAGCTCTGCTTTATTGGTAGTTTCTCTCGAAAACGCCAGACTATCCCCTTCCTTGAATTTTTGTTCACCGGACATACGGAGGCTTTGTGCTGTGATCTTCTTGAGATAGCCCGCCTTGGAGATAAACAGGGTCACCGGGTAATCCGGTGTTTCGTCTTCTTCCTCCTCCGGCTCTATCAGCTGGGACTCATAGACAATCTCAGTCTTTCTGGGCTGACCGTACTTTTCGGCAACCTGCTGCAGCTCTTTGATAATCAAATTCTTCAGCTTGCGATGACTGTTCAGCGTGTCGCGCAGGTCGGCGATCTCCTTTTCCAGCTCGTCGACAGCCTTCAGCTGCTTCAGGATGTATTCCTTGTTAATATTGCGCAGTTTGATCTCTGCCACATAGTTTGCCTGGATCTCATCGATCCCAAAGCCGATCATCAGGTTGGGAACGACCTCATTCTCCATCTCTGTTTCCCGGATGATGGCGATCGCTTTGTCAATATCCAGCAATATCCGCTCAAGACCCTTCAAAAGGTGCAGGCGGTCTTCTTTTTTCTGGATCTGGAAGAACAAACGCCGCTTGACGCAATCAGTACGCCAGGCCGTCCACTCTTCCAGGATCTCACCGATACCCATGACCCGGGGCATACCGGCGATCAGAATGTTGAAGTTACAGGCAAAGCTATCCTGTAAAGGAGTCAGGCGAAATAGCTTCTGCATCAGCTTGTCCGGGTCAGCGCCCCGCTTAAGATCGATGGTCAGCTTCAGACCGCCCAGGTCGGTCTCATCACGCATATCGTTGATCTCTTTGATCTTACCCGCCTTAATAAGATCCGCCACCTTGTCCATGATGACCTCACTGGCGGTGGAGTACGGGATCTCATAGATCTCGATCAGGTTACCCTCTTTGACATAGCGCCATTTTGCCCGGAGCTTAAAGCTACCACGACCGGTGGAATAGATCTCACGGGTCGTCGCTTCATC
>JAZOSG010000105.1:0-12391 GCA_045657005.1 Faecousia sp. | reverse complement strand
CTCGCACGACAACCTTCGCTTGTCGTTACTGCTCCTGACTGTGCCCGGTAACGCAATTGCATTCGTAATCCACCATTTTTAAACACAGTAACGATACCGAGCGGGTCAGGGAACTAACGAATTGATAGGCACTTTGCACGAGTTGTCCGGCGGCACTGCCGCCCGATAAACTGGAATTTGTAAACTTTTTTTGTTCCTATTGCAATTGGCTGAAAATGTCATTAAAATAAACAGTTAGAATCATTATTTCCCAGAGGAGGGATCGTATGCTGTTAAAGCTTATGCGCAGCATCCGGCAGTATTGGCTGGCTGCGCTGCTTAGTCCCCTGTGTATGATCGGCGAGGTGTATATGGAGGTCCGGATCCCGGGCATCATCGGAAACCTGGTCGACTTTGGCATCGAGGCAGGCAACATCCAGGTAGTCTGGCAGCAGGGACTTTTGCTCGTGCTGTCTGCTCTTTGCAGTCTTATTTTTGGCGTTGGCTCAGCAGTGTTTGCTGCCTACGGTGCCACCGGCTTCTCCCGGAATCTGCGCCAGGATATGTATTATCGGGTGCAAACCTTCGATTTTGGCAACATCGACAAATTTTCCACCGCTTCTATCATCACCCGGCTGACCTCCGATGTAGCAAATATCCAGATGTGCTTCCAGATGATGATCCGCATGGCGGTGCGCTGTCCCATGATGGTGATTCTGGCTAGCATCAATGTCTATCGTCTCAGTCCCCGGCTGTGCATGGTGTATCTGATCGCCCTGCCGCTGCTGGCGGTAGGACTGCTGGTACTTACCCGGTCGGTGTTTCCCATTTTCGAGCGAGGCTTCAAAACCATTGACCGGCTCAACAATACCGTGCAGGAGAACCTCCACGGCATCCGGGTGGTCAAATCCTTTGTACGCCAGGACAAAGAGGTGGAGAAGTTCACCGGCGTTTCCGGTACGCTGTATAAGGACTTCACCCGTGCCGAGCGGATCATGGCTCTGAATAACCCCCTGATGTCCTTCGCGGTGTATGCCTGCATCATCTGCATTTCCTGGATGGGTGCCAACATGATCGTCTCCTCCGGTAATACCACCTTCACTACCGGCGACCTAACCTCTATGTTCACCTACACCACCCAGATCCTTTCCGGTCTCATGATGCTCTCCATGGTCTTTGTGATGCTGACTATGTCCCGGGCACCAATGAAACGCTGCTGCGAGCTGCTGGCAGAAGAACCCCGGCTGCGCTCCCCTTCTGACCCTGTGACCGAAGTGGCAGACGGCTCTATCGATTTTAACAATGTCAGCTTCCGCTATTCAGAAAAAGCCGGTGCCAATGCGCTGCAAAGCGTAGATCTGCACATTGATGCCGGTATGACCGTCGGCATTCTGGGCGGTACCGGTTCTTCTAAATCCACCCTGGTGCAACTGATCCCCCGGCTTTACGATGCCACCGAGGGCGTGGTCAAAGTTGGCGGTGTGGATGTCCGCGATTACGACATCAAGGTCCTCCGGGATCAGGTCGCCATGGTGCTGCAAAAGAATGTGCTGTTCTCCGGCACGATCAAAGAGAACCTGCGCTGGGGCGATCCTAACGCCACCGACGAGCAGATAGAGCACGCCTGCCGTCTGGCCTGCGCCCATGATTTTATTACATCATTCCCCGATGGCTATGACACCCATATCGAGCAGGGGGGCAAAAATGTATCCGGCGGTCAGAAGCAGCGGCTGTGCATTGCCCGGGCACTGCTGAAAAAGCCGAAGATCCTGATCCTGGATGACTCTACCTCCGCGGTGGACACCCACACCGATGCTATGATCCGCAAAGCTTTTGCCCAGGAGATCCCCGGCACTACCAAGCTCATCATCGCCCAGCGGGTGGCATCGGTGCAGGAGGCTGACCTGATCCTGGTCATGGACGGCGGTCGGGTGGTCGCTCAGGGCGATCACGAAACACTGCTCAAGTCCTCCGACATCTACCGGGAGGTCTTTGAATCCCAGGTGAAAGGCGGTGAAGACTAATGCCTCCTATCAAAATGCGCGGCGACGGTCGCAAGGCAAAGGATCCGAAAAAGACATTTCTTCGTCTGCTTGGTTATTTGAAGCCTTATCTTCCCAGGCTGATCGCCATGGTGGTGTGCACGCTCCTTGCCACCGGTATTTCCGTTGCCAGCAACGGCTCTCTGGAACTGCTGATCGAGGACTTCATCCGTCCCATGCTGGCGCAGCAGACCCCGGATTTCGGACCGCTGATCCGCTTTTTGTGCCTGATGGCAGCGCTCTATGTTTTAGGCATGGTTGCAAACTTCCTTTCCAGCTACCTGATGGTACCTGTGGGACAGGGCATTCAGAAAAACATCCGCGACAGCCTGTTCACCCACATGCAAAAGCTTCCCATCCGCTACTTCGACACCCATCAGATCGGCGATTTGATGAGCCGCTACACCAGCGATATCGACACCCTGCGGCAGATGATCGCCCAGGCAATTCCCCAGTGCATCCACTCAGTCATCACCATCGTGGTGGTATTCTTCGCTATGCTGTTTACCTCCCCGATCCTGACGGGAATCGTCATTCTCTCCATTCTGGTCATCTTCTTCATTACCGCCAAGGTGGCAGGCCACTCGGCAAAATTCTTTATTGGACAGCAAAAATCCCTGGGTGCTGTAAACGGCTATGTGGAGGAAATGGTCAGCGGTCAGCGAGTAGTGAAGGTATTCACCCATGAGGAAACCTGCAAGCAGGAGTTTGATGTGCTCAATGAGACCCTCCGGAAAAACGCCTTTAAGGCCGGCGCTTTTTCCAACATGATGGGTCCTGTGAACAACAACCTGAGCTATCTCCAATACTCCATCTTGGCAGTGGTTGGATCCTTGCTGGTCATCGGCAGCAAGGAAACTCTGCTTACCGCCGGCGCGCTTGGTTCCTTCCTGCTGTTTAGCCGGACCTTCAACCAGCCCATCGGACAGGTCAGCAACCAGATCAACGCCATCGTCATGGCGCTGGCAGGCGCGGAGCGGATCTTCGAGCTTCTGGATGAGCAGCCGGAGGAGGATCATGGTTATGTGACTCTGGTCAATGCCAATATTGCCCCCGACGGAACGATCACCGAGACTGAAAAACGCACCGGTCATTGGGCATGGAAGCACCCCCACGGGGACGGCACGCTTACCTACACCGAGCTTAAGGGCGATATCACCATGTTCAATGTGGACTTTGGATATGTCCCCGAGAAGACCGTATTGCACGATGTAACACTCTACGCCCATCCGGGTCAGAAGATCGCCTTTGTCGGTGCCACCGGTGCAGGCAAGACCACCATCACCAACCTTATCAACCGGTTCTACGATATTGCCGACGGCAAGATCCGCTACGACGATATCAACATCAATAAGACCAAAAAGCCCGACCTGCGGCGGGGCTTGGGTGTTGTGCTGCAGGATACCAACCTGTTCACCGGCACAGTAATGGATAACATCCGCTACGGCAAGCTGGATGCCACAGACGAGGAATGCATCAACGCCGCCAAGCTTGCCAACGCCCACGATTTCATCACCCGGCTGCCTGAAGGCTATGACACGGAGCTGACCGGCAACGGCGCACGGCTTTCTCAGGGGCAGCGGCAGCTGATCGCCATCGCACGGGCCGCAGTAGCAGATCCTCCGGTGATGATCCTGGACGAAGCCACCTCCTCCATCGACACCCGCACCGAGGCACTGGTGCAAAAGGGCATGGATGCGCTGATGAAGGGCAGAACTACCTTTGTTATCGCCCACAGGCTCAGCACTGTGCGCAATTCCGACTGCATCATGGTCCTGGATCATGGACGGATCATCGAACGGGGCACCCACGACGATCTGATCGCCCAAAAGGGCACCTACTATCAGCTCTACACCGGTGCATTTGAACTGGAATAAACTCCATTTTCTTGACTTTTGGGGTAGGCGTTGTATAATGGCTTTAGAAACATTAAAGGAGAGATCATCATGGTTCACCGCATGAAAGTTGCAGGTCTGTGGCGCGAGCTGCCCATCTGCAAAGTCACCGATTCTTTGTACATTGCCGGCTTTGTGATCTTCGGCGATCAGGAGCTGACTGTGGCATGTGCCCAGGAGCTTTTGAAGCGCGCCCCGGAGTATGATTACATCATTACCGCCGAGGCAAAGGGCATCCCTCTGGCACACGAAATGGCACGGCAGACCAACGCGCCCAAGTATTTCCTTGCCCGGAAAGCACCCAAGCTGTACATGACCGGTGTGTTTGAATCCTCCGTCAAGTCCATCACCACTGAAAAGGAACAGACCCTGTATCTGGATACCGCTGATGCGGAGCTGATGAAAGGTAAGAAGATCCTGATCGTGGATGATGTGATCTCCACCGGAGAAAGCCTCGCCGCGCTGGAAGCGCTGGTCAACAAAGCCGGCGGCATCATCGCCGGACGGATGGCAGTGCTTGCTGAAGGCGACGCGCAGGATAGAGACGATCTCATTTATCTGGAAAAGCTTCCCCTGTTTCACCCCGACGGAACGGTCATGGAATAACAACACACCGCAGCACCGCGATTTTGCGGTGCTGCTTTTTTAATTCCGGGCAGCGGTTTACATCCAGATGCAAGTCTGCTATAATAAGCAATAACAATAATTTTAAATCCCGTTTTGAAATGGGGGTCTGGGAATATGGACTATTCCAACACCTTTGTGAATATTGATCTTACTGCCATTTTGGAAAACTTTCGTGCCATTCAAAAGAAAGCCGGCGCGCCGGTAATGGCGGTGGTCAAGGCAGATGCCTACGGTCACGGCGCTGTGCCGGTAGCAAGGCTTTTAGAGCCGGAGTGTGCTTTTTTTGGCGTGGCCTGTGTAGCAGAAGCCCTGGAGCTGCGCTCCGCCGGGATCCAAAAGCCTATCCTTTTGCTGGGTCATACCCCGGTGCATACCTACCCTGCTGTAGTAGCGCAGCAGCTGCGGTGCACCATCTTCTGCTATGAGGATGCATGTGCCCTGTCTGCTGAGGCTATCAAGCAGGGTGTGACCGCACCGGTACATATTGCTGTGGATACGGGCATGAGCCGCATTGGCTTTCAGGTCACCCAAGAGGACGCGGAGCTGTGCGCCCGGATCGCCAGGCTGCCGGGACTGGAGCTTGAGGGGCTTTTCAGCCATTTTGCCACAGCCGATACCGAAGATCTTTCCCGGACACAGCAGCAGGCAGATGCCTTCCGACACTTCGATGACATGCTGAAAGCCCGGAATATCCACATTCCTCTGCGTCATCTGGATAATTCCGCTGGCATCATGCATTTTGGCTGTCAGTATGAGATGGTTCGTGCCGGTATCATTCTGTACGGTCTGTATCCCAGCGAGGAGGTAGATCCCGGGCTCTTGAAATTGCGCCCTGCCATGACCTGGCATACCACCGTCAGCCATGTCAAGCTTTTGGAGCCGGGCAGACAGATCAGCTACGGCGGCACTTTTGTCACAGATAAGCCCACTTTAGTAGCTACCGTTTCTGCCGGCTATGCCGACGGCTACCGCCGCAGCCTTTCAGGGCAGTTTTATGTGCTGATCCGGGGCTGCAAAGCCCCCATCCTGGGCAGGATCTGTATGGATCAGTTCATGGTGGATGTGACGGACATTCCCGGCGTTCAGTCCGGAGATGATGTGGTGCTTATGGGCACAAGCGGCGATCAGTGCATCACCGCCGAGGATCTGGCAGCGGCAGCCAGCAGTTTCAACTATGAGCAAGTCTGCGACATCAGCCGCCGGGTCACCCGGGTGTATCTGCGAGATGGCGAAGCAGTGGAGAAAATCAATTATCTTCTGGATAGAGAATGCCCGGTATAGATCCGGAGCATAAACGGTTATAACAAACACAAAGGAGGATGTGTCATGGAACATACACAATCGGCAGTGGCTTCCGCTGCCCAGAAGATCCTTACCCAGGTGCGCAAGGCTGTGGTGGGCAAGGACAGCGTGCTGTTATGGGTGCTTGCCGCAATTTTGGCAAAGGGACACATCCTTCTGGAGGATATTCCCGGCGTGGGCAAGACCACCATGGCGCTGGCGTTTTCCCGCGCTCTGGGACTGTCCCACAACCGGGTGCAATTTACCCCGGATGTGCTGCCGTCGGATGTGACGGGTTATTCGGTGATGGATCAGACTACCTCGGAGATGGTCTATAAGCCCGGCGCTGTGCTGTGCAATTTGTTCCTTGCGGACGAGCTGAACCGTGCCACCTCCCGGACTCAGTCCGCCCTTTTAGAGGCGATGGAGGAAGGACAGGTGACGGTGGACGGTGTGAGTCATCGGCTGCCTCAGCCCTTTACGGTCATTGCCACCCAGAACCCGGCAGGCGCTGCCGGTACGCAGCTGCTGCCTGACAGCCAGATCGACCGGTTTATGATCCGGCTGAGTCTGGGCTACCCCGAGCCGAAGGACGAGGTGACCATGCTTCTACAGCGTCAGGGCAGAGATCCTTTGCAGGAAGTTGAGCCGGTGACGGATACCTGCGCCCTTGCCGCTTTGCAGCAGCAGGTGGCACAGACCCATGTATCTCAGGAGGTGGCAGAATACGCAGTCAAGCTGGTGGATGCCACCCGGCGCAGCACCCAGCTTTTACGGGGCGGCAGTCCCCGTACCACCCTTGCCATCATCGCCATGGCAAAGGCCGTGGCGCAGCTCCAGGGCAGAGATTATGTCGTACCCAAGGATGTGCAGGAGGTCTTTGTTTTGACCAGTGCCCACCGGGTGCAGCTTGCACCTGACCAGGAGGGTGACACTGCCCAGATCCTGACCGCTCTCATGGGCAAGGTCCGCGCCCCCAGACTGCGCTGATATGTGGATCAGGCGGATCGTTTACCTGGCAGCACTTTCCGGCTGTCTGGTGTTTTACTGTGTTTACCGGGAGTGGTTCTCCTGGCTGATCCTGGTGGCTGTGGCACTGCTGCCCTGGTTCTCCCTGCTGCTGAGCCTGCCTGCCATGCTCACGGCAACGGCAGGACTGCGCTGCCCGGAGACGGTGCGTGTAGGTGTACCGGTGCGCACCGCACTGCAGGTGCAGTGCAAATTCCCCACCCCACCTGTCAGCAGCCGTATCCGGCTGCACAACACGCTGACAGGAGGGCGCTTTGTAGGTCTGCCCGGCGAACGGATTCCTACGGAGCACTGCGGCTGCATGGTCATTTCCTACGACCGGCTGTTCGTTTACGACTATCTGGGGCTGTTCTGCCGCCGTTTGCGCAAAGGCGACAGCACCAGTGTTTACATTGAACCCAAAGCCGTCCCGGCAAAAGCACCTCTTAGCTTTGAGGGCGGCACTGTCTCCGCCTGGAAGCCAAAGCCCGGCGGCGGCTTTTCCGAAAATCATGATCTGCGGCTCTACCGTCCCGGCGACGACCTCCGGGGCATCCACTGGAAGATGTCCGCCAAGACCCGAAAGCTTGTCTACCGGGAGCCCATCGAACCGGTGCAGAAGGGTTATCTTTTGACTATGACCCTTTCCGGCAATCCACAGGAGCTGGATAAAAAGCTTGGTCAACTGCTTTGCCTGAGCCAGACGCTGCTTGCTCAGCAGATCTCCCATCAGGTGCAGTGCCAGACAGGCAAGGGTAAGATCTGCTTCTCCGTCTGCGACAAAGCCACCTGGGACGAGGGCCTTCATACCCTGCTGCGCAGCACCCCTGCAAAGAGTGAATCTACGCCTAAACGGCAGAATGTGCTGTGGCAGCATCATATCGGAGGTGACGGCGATGAAGCTTGAAAAAGTCATTTCCGGGGCATGGGGCTTTGCGTTGGCGTTTCTTTTGAGTCTGTCCTCCACCGGCTGCGTGGTCACCGCCTTTAATCTGGGCGTGAGCATGCCCACGCTGGTGCTGTACTGCGCTCTGGCTTCTTTTGTGTGCAGCCTGTGCTACAGTCTGCCCCTTGGGGCCGTGCCTGCCGGAATCGGGGCTTTGAGCCTTGGTTACCTGTGGCGCAGCGGCATCCTGGCCGATAGTGTCGAGGCGCTGCTGAACCGGCTCTCCCGGCAGTACGACCGGGCTTACGGCTGGGGCATCATCCGCTGGGGTGTACGCACCGCCGATGACATGGAGCCTACCATGATCACCGTACTGTGCATCATTTCCGTGGTGATCGCCATGGCAGCGGCGTGGTCTGTCTGCCGCCGAAAGACCGCTATCCCCTGTATTCTTCTGAGCCTTGTATGGGTCGCTACATGCTTCGTGGTCACGGACACAGTACCGGATACAGCATGGCTGTATTTTCTTTTTCTGGCGCTGGTGCTTCTGCTACTGACCGGCAGGGTGCGCCGTCAGGACGCAGCCCAGGGCAACCGGCTAAGCCTGATCGCCCTGCCTGTAACTGCCCTTGCGCTGCTGGTGCTTTTCGCGGCAGTGCCCCGAAACAGTTATCATGGGCAGAAAAACGCCGAAAAGCTGGTTTCGTCGGTTCTGGGCTCTGACCCTGTGCAGCTGTTCATGGGCTACACCCAGGGTAACCGCGTTCTCAGCGTGGACAGCGACGCGGTGGATCTGCGGGATGTGGGCTACCGGATAGAATCCTATGGGAAGATCCTGGAGGTAACTGCCGACTTTGACGGCACCTTATATCTCAGGGGCAGAGCTATGGACTCCTACAATGGCATCAGCTGGGCCGACAGCGGCAGCATCAACATTCGCCAACTGAGCTGGCCCAGTCACCAGCTAAGCGATGCCGGGGAGGTATCCATCAGTACCCGGTACGCCCACCGGATGCTGTACACCCCCTACTACCCAGACAGCTCCCATCTGCAGGAAATGACCGTCGGCATTGAAAACGAGAAAAAGCTGACCGACTATTCCTTCCACTGCAATATTCTCCCCAGCTCCGGCTATTTAGCCCACCAAAATCCCTCTCCGCATAGCTCTTCCGGGGATTACTCCCCGGAAATGCTAACCTCATGTATCCAGCTGGACACCTCTGTGGCGCGCTGGGCAGTACCACTGGCAAATAAGCTGGTAGGAAATATTCCAAATATCTATCATAAGGCGAACACCATTGCTGCTTATGTACGCAACAGCGCCACCTACGATACCGCCACAGCCCGGATGCCCATACGGGATCGGGATTTTGCAAAGTGGTTTTTAGAGGAAAGCAATACCGGCTACTGCATCCATTTTGCCACTGCCACAGCGGTGCTTTTGCAGGCAGCGAATATCCCTGCCCGGTATGTCACCGGCTACACCGCCCAGGTAACTGCTGGGGAAACGGTAAGTGTCGCCGCCGATAAAGCCCACGCCTGGGTGGAATACTGGCTGCCGGGCTTTGGCTGGACAGTGCTGGAAGCCACCCCTGCGGATTACCGCAGCCAGCCGGATCAAACCGATTCCACTGTGCCTTCCGACACTGCTGCCCCGACAGTTCCCCACCAGACAGTACCGGTTACCACCGAAGCTCCGGATATCCAGCCGGAAAAGCCTGATCTTACGGCTTTGCTGTGGGTGCTTGGCGGTATCGCCGGCTGCGCGCTGGTAGCAGCCTTGATCCTGGGGCAATATGTGCTGCGCCGACGGCTGTGGCAGGAAAAATGTGCCCGGAGCACGCCCAATACCCAGGCGATCCTGCACTGGCAGGAAACGGTGCGCCTCGCCGGACTTCTGGGACAGATTCCGGATATCACCTTGTTCCAGCTTGCCCAGAAGGCAAAGTACAGCCAGTACACTATAACGGAGCAGGAGCTCCAGCAATTCCGGCAGTATGCCGAAAGTGCGGTGACCGCTCTGAAAAAGCGTTCGATCTTCCACCGGTTCTACTACCGCATCATCCTGGCAATATACTAAACTGGAATCTGAAGACAGAAAATGGGCACTGCCGTGTGGCAGTGCCCTGAATTTATTATCTGTCGTAATGATTATCCAGTGCCGAGGGGGGTAGCTCCGGTTTTTGATCCCGGGACATGAGCATACGCACCGCGTCGGACACAGCCGCTGCCCCGTTGACCACGGCATTGACTGTTTCCACGATGGGCATTTCCACGCCGTACATTTCTTTCAGCCGCATGGCAGCAGGCAAGGCATTGATGCCCTCTACCACCATACCTACCTGCCGGATGGCTTCCTCCGGCTTAACACCCTGACCCAGCAGCATACCGCAGCGGTTATTCCGGCTGTGCATACTGGTGGCAGTGACGATCAGATCGCCGATGCCGGCAAGACCGCCGAAGGTCTGCTCCTTGCAGCCCATGGCAGCACCCAGCCGGGCGATCTCCGCGATGCCACGGGTGATCAGCGCCGCCTTGGTATTGTCGCCGCAGCCAAGTCCGGTGGCGATACCGGCAGCCAGGGCTATGATATTCTTCATAGCGCCGCACAGCTCCACGCCTACCACATCCTCGTTGGTGTAGACACGCATGCAGCCGTTGGAGAAAACCTCCTGCACCAGCTGCGCCGCAGCCTGGTCGACACTTGCCGATACGATGGTGGTCGGCAGATCCTTTGCCACCTCCTCGGCATGGGTAGGACCAGACAGCGCCACCAGCCGGAGGCCGGGTATTTTGATGGCATCTTCAATGATCTGAGTCATGGTAAAGAGGGTATCCGCCTCGATACCCTTTGCCACATCCACGATCACCTGATCGGCGGTCACATAGGCAGCCGCCTTCTGGGCTGTGGAACGCACAAAGGGTGACGGCACCGCAAACAGCAAAATATCCTTATCCCGGCAGACCGTTTCCATATCCTTTGTAAATTCCACCGCTTCCGGGATCACCATACCAGGCAGGTTGGGATGCTGCCGGGTGGCAGAAAACTGGTCGATCTCCTGTTCAATGGCAGACCAGACGGTAACCTGATGACCGCTGTTGCACAGCATCCTGGCAAGCGCCATGCCCCAGGTACCTGCGCCTAAAACACCGATTTTCTTCATTTGCATTTTTCTTCGTCCCTTACTCGATAATATACGCGCCGGTGATCTGGCCGTAATAGACCGTATGGTAGTCGCCCTCGTTATGTGTGCCCTCGGCATAGAACCGCCGGAAGCAGTCCTCCTCGATGGCATTCGGGTCCTGCACCTGCTTGTAAATGACCTTGCACTCCAGGGTCAGGGGCAGCTCACGGATACCGGGTACGGACACCGTTTCTCCCGGCTCTAAAGTCAGTCCCAGCGCCTTGATCTTATCCAGATCCCTGCCGGACTTGGTGCCGCAGACTGCTACGATATCCTTATCGATCTGTCCCAGAGGGATGTTGACCGTAAATTCTCCGTTTTTATCCAAAAGGGTCTTTGTATGGCGGCTCTCTCTTACCAGCACCTGAAAAACAGGCTTTGACCAGACAACACCCACCTGTCCCCAACCGATGATCATCGTATTGACCTGTCCCTCGGCTGCGGTAGTCAGCAAAATACCCTTTCCGATATTTTCCATGATCCGTCCGGCGTAATCCCAGACATTGACATTTCGTTTCATGCGCTTCGCCTCCTAATGTGTCCCATTATATCGGCTATCAGCGCAAAAAGCAAGGGGAATTCGAGTTGACAACCCAGTCGCAAAGGCATATAATCTGTAGAATAGAAAGGCAGATGGATACTATGAAAAAACAAGGGCTCAAACGGGTCTTTTTGGATACTGTGCCGGTGCTGACCGGATATCTGTTCCTGGGTGCCGGCTTTGGCATATTGCTCAGCGAAACCGGCTATGGCATCGGCTGGGCGTTTTTTATGAGTCTTTTTATGTTTGCAGGCTCGGGACAGTACCTGGCAGTCAGCCTGCTGGCATCCCAGGCATCTTTGATCAGCACTGCCGTTGCCACCCTGCTGGTCAATGCCCGGCATCTGTTTTATGGCATTTCCCTGGTGGATGCCTATAAGGACGCGGGCAAGAAAAAGTTTTACATGATCTTCGGTCTGACCGATGAGACTTACTCTCTGGTAACCCAGAATCAGCCCCCCGAGGGTATGAGCCGCCACCTGTACTGCTTTTTGGTGACCCTGTTCGACCATATCTACTGGATCTGCGGCTGCGTGCTGGGCAATATAATGGGCGCGACACTGCCTATCAGCTTTGAGGGCGTGGAATTTGTGCTGACAGCGCTGTTTGTGACCATGTTCGTGGAGCAGTGGCTGAGCAGCAAAAACCACCTGCCTGCGCTTATCGGCGTTATGTCAACTATTCTGTGTCTGCTAATCTTCGGCAAGGATATCTTTTTGATTCCTTCTATGGTGCTTATCGCGCTGCTACTGACTATTTCCAGAAAAACCGCAAGGAGGGCTGTAGGTGCATAGTGTATGGATCATTGTAGTCGCCGCATTGGTGACCATGGCTACCAGGTTTCTGCCCTTTCTGATCTTCCGGGGCGGCAAAAAAACACCGGATATCATTGTCTATCTGGGCAAGGTGCTGCCCTACGCCATTATGGGTATGCTGGTAGTGTACTG
>JAZOSG010000104.1:0-17465 GCA_045657005.1 Faecousia sp. | reverse complement strand
TGCACCATCTACACCTAAGCCGAAGGAAATAGAAGCAGGGAGACCCGCAGGACTGGTGATCTCGTGAATGTCCTCCAAAATGGAGAATTTACCGTCGATGGCCTTTTGTAGATACCGCTTCTCAAAAATAAGCAGATAGCGATTTTTTTCCAATCTGCGCAGAAGACCGTGGAAGCCATCTGCCCATTTGGTAATGGCGTTGTGGATGTCTGCGTTCAAAAGAGAAATTGCGCTTTCCGTCAGGTTCTTTGTCAACTCCTCATAGTTGTCCACAAGAATGATGGACACGATCGGACGGGTCCGGATATACTCATCCCGAACCTGATACAGTTCCGTCAAATCGGTAAAATACAAAACACCTAGGGGCATTTGGCTGGTCTCACCGGTGTGGATCACGGTACCGTAAATACGGTACCGCTGATGGGCAATGGTCACATCGTAGGGATATTCATTCTTTCCTGCGGTGAGCCAGTCTGTGGCAAATCCGGGCAGAAAATCCTCGATCTTATGCTCGACCATCAGATCCCTAAAGCCTGTCAGTCGGATAAAGGCATCATTGGCATGGACGATCCCATTGTCAGACAGCCGTAGCACTGCCATAGGAAACGGCGCTTCTGTGCCTTGGATCCCATTCATATCATCAGCTGTTTTTTGCATGAATGCCTGCATCTGCTTACGCCGGTAGGCTCTGTGTAGAATATACGCCACAAACACGAAAAGCGTGATCACAAGCTCCACCGCCGCCAGCACATACTGCCCCAGCAGCGCGGCAGCGATCCCGAATGCCAACAGAAGCAGTAAATACAACCCAAAACTGGGTTCGAGAAGTCTCTCAAGCTTCTTGGACAAATCTGGCACCTCCTTAAACGCCTATAATAACCGCTATTTTAGCCATTATAGCAAATCACAAGCAAAGGTGCAACTCCCTTTTTTACCTTTAAAGCAGTTTCTGTCAAATTAGAAAGAAAAATAAATGTGTACATTTTAGGCAAATTGTGGTATACTAACCCTACGATGCGTCAGGCAGGCAGACCTGAGCAGTTAACTAAAAACTTTTGCGGGCGTTTTTGCTTGGGCGGCAGCGATTCAGGGCTGTACGAAAGCAGGCGGCTGCCTGCTTGTTGTGTTCATTTTGAAAGGAGTTATATCATTTGGCTGAAAAACTGAAGATCACCCCCCTGGGTGGGTTGGATGAAATCGGAAAAAACATTACCGTTCTGGAATACGGTAAAGATATGATCGTTGTGGACTGCGGTGTCGGTTTCCCCGACGAGGATATGTACGGTGTTGATCTGGTGATTCCGGATTTTTCCTATCTGGTACAGAACGCAAAAAAACTCAGAGGTATGTTCATCACCCACGGACACGAGGATCATATCGGTTCTATCCCCTACTGCATGCAGCAAGTAGTTTGTCCTATCCACGGCACTGCTATGACCAATGGCTTGGTGCGTTTAAAGCTGGAGGAGCATCGGCTCGCCGACAAGGTCAAGCTCATCACCCACAAACCCGGCGATGTGGTGAAGGCCGGCTGTTTCAGTATCGAATTCATTCACGTCAACCACTCCATCGCCGATGCGGTGGCCTTTGCGACCCATACCCCCGTAGGTACGGTAGTTATGACCGGCGACTTTAAGATCGACCCCACCGCCAAGGACGGAATGATCGATCTTGCCCGACTGGGCGAATTGGGCAAAAACGGCGTACTTGCGCTGCTGTGCGATTCCACCAATGTAGAGCGTCAGGGCTACACTCCCAGCGAGAATATTGTTGCTGAGGGACTGGATCGCCAGTTCAAAAACTGCGATCAGCGAATCGTTGTCACTACCTTCGCCTCCAATATGCACCGGATCCAGGCTGTCCTTGCCACTGCGCACCGCTACGGCAGAAAGGTCGCTGTGACAGGCCGGAGCATGGAAAACATGCTGAAAGTCGCACAGGAACTGGGCTATTTGAAAGTACCGGCAGGCACTATCGTGGAGCTGGGCGCTATCAAAAGTCTTCCGAAAAACAAGGTCGTTATCGTTTCCACCGGTTCTCAGGGCGAAAACATGTCTGCTTTGTACCGGATGGCCTTTTCCTCCCACAAACATGTGGACATCCAGTCCGGCGACCGGATCATCATTTCCGCATCTGCCATTCCCGGAAACGAAAAGGCTGTCTCCCGGATCATCAACGAGCTGTACCGCAAGGGTGCTGAGGTGGTTTACGAAAAGAGCGAGGGACTGCATGTCTCCGGCCACGCCTGTCAGGAGGAATTGAAGATCATTCACGCCCTGTGCAAGCCCAAGTTCTTCATCCCTGTCCACGGTGAGCAGCGGCATCTGCAGATCCACGGCAAGCTGGCTGTGCAAATGGGCGTAGCTGCCAAGAATGTCCGCATCGCGGAGATCGGCAGCGTCATTGAGTTGTCCGGAAAGACCTGTAAGATAAATGGTACTGTTCCTGCCGGCAAGGTATTCGTGGACGGAACCGGCGTTGGCGATGTGGGCAGCGTGGTCCTCCGGGACAGAAAGCACCTTGCCCAGGACGGCATGATCGTAGTCTGCGTGAATCTTTCCAGCCAGGACGGATCTGTGGTCACAGGGCCTGATATCATCACTCGCGGATTTATCTATGTGAAAGAGTCTGAAGAGCTGATGGAGGAGCTGAAAGCCGTTGCCATGGAGGCTATTGAACGATGCGGACGCAAGCGTGTCCGGGACTGGACTGCCATCAAGACCGCCATCAAAAATGATCTGAGCGGCTATCTGTTTAAAACTACCAAGCGTAATCCCATGATCCTGCCGGTCATTATGGAAATCTGAATTTACAGGGTGCGCTCTGCGCACCCTGCTTTTGCTTAGGTGATACATATGCGTTATTATTTTGCGCCTCTGGAGGGGCTGACGGACAGCATTTACAGACGGCTGCACCATAAGTATTTTCCCGGTATTACCCAATATTACACGCCCTTCTTCTCCCCCACTGTCCATCACAGTCTGTCGCCTAAGGAGAAACGGGAGCTGCCTCCGGCGGAAACATTGGATTTTCCGGTCGTACCCCAGTTGCTGACCAAATCCACTGATGACTTCTTGTGGATGGCGCAGCAGTGCTGCGATTTAGGCTATACCGAAGTCAATCTAAATCTGGGCTGCCCCTCCGGCACTGTGACTGCAAAAGGAAAAGGCGCCGGAATGTTGACAGATCCCGACGCGCTGGACAGCTTTTTATATACGGTTTTTTCCAGAACCTCCGCGGACATTTCCGTAAAGACCCGCCTTGGTTTTCATACATCAGAGGAATTTCCCAGGCTGTTGGAGATCTTTAACCGATATCCCATCAAGGAGCTGACTGTCCATCCCCGGGTAAGAAGTGCTTTTTATAACGGCAGTGTGGATCTGGAGGCTTTCCGCTACAGCCTGGAAGTCAGTCGCGCACCGGTATGCTACAACGGAAACCTGTGCACCACAAACGATATAGGAGAAATCTCCCGGAAACTCCCTGGACTTGAGGCGGTAATGCTGGGCAGAGGGCTGATCGCGGATCCCGGTATGCTTTGTCCCGATGGTACCCAGCGGAGCGCGCTGGAAAGCTTTTATGATGAGCTTCTGGAATGTTATCTGGAAGCCTTTGGCGGTTCCCGGAATGCCATGTTCCGGCTGAAGGAAAACTGGCGGTATCTGATCTGCAAATTCGACGGCGCGGAAAAGCTGGGAAAGCGTCTTCGCAAAACTACGGACCTTGCTGAATACAAAGCGATCACCAAAGAGATCTTCCGCAGCTGTCCCATGAAGGAAAGCCTTTTGCCGGATTGGTAAAAGCCAAGAAAAGCACCTGCTGAACAGCAGGTGCTTTTTGAGCATATTACAGTTCCAGCTCTGAAAGAGCGATCTTGCGGTAGTTGACCTTCATGGGCCAGGCTTCCTTGGCATCCTCCACCAGTGCAGTGGTGCGCTCCGACAGCAGCTTCGTTTTTGCGGTGCTGAGCCATTCAGCCTCGCCGCTGACAAAGTACATAATGTGGTAGCCGAATTCGGTTTTGACAATGCCGGTATCGCCGGTCTGACGGCTCATGTCCGCAGCCCAGTTTTCAAACTCCTCCACATAGCCGGAGTTATGGGCAACGCCTTCATACAGACCGCCGGTAGTGGCAGAGCCGGTATCGTCGGTATAGGTGGCTACCAGCGCAGCAAAACTATCCTCGGTTGCCTCCCCTGCCTTCCACTCGTTAAGGATTTTCTCTGCCTCAGCATAGCAGGCATTCCACTCATCCTCAGAATAGGTGGTCGTACCGGTTTCATCAGTGACACCACCCTCGATCTTGACCAGAATGTGACGGACACTGGAAACCAGTCCGCTGTCCTTAGTGATGCCGCTTTCCTGGAAGGTAGCTTCGTTTTCGGCAAAATAAGCTTCAGCTTCCTCCTGGGTGGGAGTCAGACGATCATACTCAGAATTATAGAAAGCACTTCCCAAGTACATAAGACCCACATAATCCAGATAATCATCCAATGTGCAGGCAGGTCCGATCAGCTCCTGTAGCATGGCATCGACGCTTTCGAACTCACCCTCTGTTGCCTGTTCTTCAAGATCCTGAGGCAGTTGGTCAAGGGATGTCTGCCATTCCTCATCCATCTGATAGCCTGCTTCCTCTGCCAGTATGGCCAGCACCTGATAATTCCGCCAGTTTTCAATGGCCATATTCAGGAAATACTGCTCCCAGGACAGCTTTTCATCATAATAACATTTCTGCTCACTCAAAGGCTTTGTATAGTCAATGCCAAGCTGTTCCGCATAATCGCCGTAGTAATTGAGGAAGTCCAGCACCTGCATCTTATAATAGATCTGCAGGTGGGTATTGGTAAGCTCTCTGCCATTGACCGTGGCAACGACGGCATCGGCCTTCTTTGCAGCCTTGTCATCTTCAACAGTATAAGAATCCTTTACATTGATATCATTGGCTCGGGGCAGGATCTGCACACCAAGGGCAGTCAGCAGAACCGCCGCTAAAGCAGCCAGTGCAAGCACACCGGCAACAATCCCTAGCACAAGGGGCCAAACCTTCTTTTTCGGCTTCTGGGGCTGCTCCTGCCATTCCTGCCAGTCATCCGCCGTTTGCGCAGGTTCTTCTGTTTCAGCAGACACTTCTGTTTCCGGTGCTGCAAATGCTTCAGGCGCTTGCATCACTTCTTCCAAAATTTCTTCCGTCTCCTGTGCGGCAGGCTCTTCCTCCGCTGTCAGGTCTTTACCGCAGAAGGGGCAAAACTTGTGGGTTTCGTCTACTTCCGCATTGCAGAATTTACAATTCATCGGTTTCCTCTTTCTCCCACAATGGGAATTGATAGGCTTAGTTTACCACGGCAGGAACATAAATGCAAGATTTTAATAAAGAAATCTTGGAAACAGCATTGCAGCCCTTGCAAAAGAAGAATAAAAATGCTATTATTTATAGTTGAGAAAGTGTATATCAAGGAGTCGATCCATGAGCAATAAAACCACTGTAATTTCAACCGAAGCGCTGGCTGACCAGCTGGCTTTTTGCGATAAGATCCGTGCCTACTGGCACGAACGGGACACTGTCCCTGCCGCCTATGTAGAAACCTACGGCTGCCAGCAGAACGAAGCGGACTCTGAGCGGATCCGCGGGATCCTGAGTGAAAGCGGTTACGCCATCACCGACGCAGCTGAGGGCGCAGATGTGGTCGTTATGAATACCTGCGCCATCCGGGAACACGCAGAACAGCGTGTCTTTGGCAATTTGGGCGCTCTGACCCACACCAAACGCCGCCATCCCCGGCAAAAGATCTTCCTGTGCGGCTGTATGGCAGGGCAAGACCATGTGGTACAGCGTATCAAAAAAAGCTATCCCCATGTGGACGGTGTATTTTCAACCCACCACCTTTGGCAATTCCCTCAGCTGCTGCATACGGTGCTGATGACCGGCAAACGCACCTTTATGGTAGAGGATGAGCCCGGCTCCATCGCCGAGGGTCTGCCCCAGCTTCGTGACAACACGCTCAAGGCGTGGGTCTCCATTATGTATGGCTGCAATAACTTCTGCACCTACTGCATCGTCCCCTATGTAAGAGGTCGGGAACGCAGCAGAAAGCCGGAGGATATTCTGGATGAGTGCCGTCAGCTGATCGCAAACGGCACAAAGGAAATCACTCTTCTGGGACAAAATGTAAATTCCTACGGCAAGGATCTGGAGGAAAACATAGATTTTGCCGATCTTCTGAATAAGATCGCCCAGATCCCCGGTGAATTTTTGATCCGCTTTATGACCAGCCATCCCCGGGATGCCGGTAAAAAGCTCTTCGACACAATGGCTGCTTCTCCGAAAATCGCAAAGCAGCTGCATCTTCCCTTCCAGTCCGGCTCCAGCCGGGTATTGAAGGCCATGAACCGGCATTATGACCGGGAAAAGTATCTGGAACTGGTTGAATACGCCAAGTCCGTCATGCCGGAGTTGGTGCTGACCAGCGATGTGATCGTCGGTTTTCCGGGAGAAACAGAAGAGGAATTTGAGCAGACGATTTCTTTGATCGAGCAGGTACGCTACGATTCTCTGTTTACCTTTATCTTCTCCCCCAGAGTCGGCACTCCTGCCGCCTCTATGGACGGCCCTACCCCCAAGGAAGAAAAGAACCGCCGTTTTGATCGGCTTTGCGCTGTTCAGAACAGCATTTCCGAGGATATCCATGCCAATTATATTGGCAAGACCATGCGGTGTCTGATCGACGGCACCGATCACGAATTTCTCACAGCACGCACCGAGGGAGGCCGTTTGGTACGGCTCTGCGGTGATCCGGCGCTGATCGGAAGTTTTGTTCCGGTGACCATCACCGGTGCCACTACCTGGAGCCTTACAGGTGAACTGGCAGGAAAGGAATAAAAATGGCAGCAGATAAAAATGAACTGACCCCGATGAAACGGCAGTACAATGCCATTAAGGAGAATAACCAGGACTGCATCCTGTTCTTCCGGTTGGGTGACTTCTACGAAATGTTCGATGAGGATGCCAAATTGGCTGCCCGGGAGCTGGATCTAACTCTGACCACCCGGGATCGGAACAAGCCAAAGGAAGAACAAACCCCTATGTGCGGTGTTCCCTACCACAGCGTCGATGCATATATCGCACGCTTGGTTGCCAAGGGCTATAAGGTAGCTATCTGCGAGCAGATGGAAGATCCGTCGCAGGCAAAGGGTATCGTTCAGCGGGATATCAGCCGCATCGTGACCCCGGGTACTGTCACGGAAAGCTGCATGCTGGATGAAAGCAAAAACAATTATATGGGCTGTCTTTACGGTCAGGACAACGCTTTTGGTCTTGCCTTCTGTGATGTTTCCACCGGTGCGTTCTTTGTGACCTTGTGCGGTGATGCCCAGGCTGCCGCCTCCGAGTTGGGACGGTTCTCTCCCTCTGAGGTGATCCGGGGCGGCGAAGGTGTCCAGGATCCTGTTTTGGAGGATGCGCTGTTTCACAGGCTCAGCTGCTGCGTAGATGAAGGCAAGGCTGAGGAATTTGATTTTGACCGGGCGCAGGCGCTTTTGGAAAAGCATTTTTCCATGCCGCTGGCACAGTTGGGGCTGACCGGTCTGCCTGCCGCTGCGATCGCAGCCGGAACCCTGCTGCAAACGCTGCAGTTCGTCCAAAAAAACGACCTGCAGCATATCCGTCAGCTGCAGTATTACACCACCGGCCGTTTTATGGAGTTGGATATGGATGCCCGGAGAAATCTGGAGCTGACAGAAACCCTCAGAAGCAAAGAAAAGAAAGGCACTCTGTTGTGGGTACTGGACAAGACCCATACCGCTATGGGCGGCAGATTGCTGCGCAGCTGGCTGGAAAAGCCGCTGCTGGATCTATCCGAGATCGGACGCAGGCAGTCTGCTGTGGAGGAGCTTGTAAATTCTACTGTCTGCCGCGGTGAGCTGATCGAGGCGCTTAGGGATGTAACAGATCTAGAGCGTGTCACCACCCGGATCGTCACCGGCACGGTTAACTGCCGGGATCTATTAGGTCTTGCCCGGGGACTGCGTTCCCTGCCGGCTGTCAAACAGCGGCTGGGTGAGATGGACGCTTCCCTGCTTTCTAAATTGGAGCAGGCAATCGATCCGCTGACTGACTGCGCTGATCTGATTGAAAACACCATCGTAGACGAACCTCCCCTGACAGTACGGGAGGGCGGAATAATTCGCCCGGGTGCCAACGAAGAGGCTGACCGTCTCCGGGATATTATGAATGGCGGTGAGGGTACCATTGCCGCTATTGAGGCCTCGGAACGGGAAAAGACCGGCATCCGCACACTGAAGGTGGGCTATAACCGGGTGTTTGGCTACTATATCGAGGTTTCCAAATCCTTTATGGAGCAGGTGCCTGATCACTACATCCGCAAGCAGACGCTTGCCAACTGTGAGCGCTATATCACTCAGGAATTAAAGGATCTGGAGAATCAGGTGCTCACCGCCAAGGAGCGGCTGACTGCACTGGAATATCAGATTTTTACTGCACTGCGGGAGCATCTGGCGCAGCAGGCTGCACGGATACAGCTTTCCGCTGCCGCCCTTGCCGAGGCCGATGCGCTGTGGTCTCTGGCTACGGTAGCGGTTCAGCGGGGCTACTGCCGCCCGGAGATCACTCTGGATAACGAGATCTCCATTACAGACGGACGGCATCCGGTGGTAGAGCAAATGCTCAAGGACACACTGTTTGTACCTAACGATACAGTTCTGGGCGCGGCAGATAACCAGGTCTCTATTATTACCGGACCTAATATGGCTGGTAAATCCACCTACATGCGTCAGGTGGCGCTGATCGTACTGATGGCACAGATGGGTTCTTTTGTGCCTGCAAGAAGTGCCCGGATCGGTCTTGTGGATCGGGTCTTTACAAGAATCGGCGCCAGTGACGATCTTGCCTCCGGTCAATCTACCTTTATGGTAGAAATGGCTGAGGTAGCATCTATTTTGAAATACGCCACCTCCAAAAGCCTGCTGATCCTCGATGAGATCGGCAGAGGCACTTCTACATACGACGGCATGTCCATTGCCCGGGCTGTTCTTGAGTATGCCGCAAGTCCCAGACACTTAGGTGCCAAGACCCTGTTTGCTACCCACTATCACGAGCTGAGCACCATTGAGGACGAGCTGCCCAATGTGAAAAATTACAACATTGCGGTGAAAAAGCGCGGCGACAAGATGATCTTCCTGCGCAAGATCGTTCCCGGTGCCACCGATGACAGCTTTGGTATTGAGGTCGCTAAGCTGGCAGGACTGCCAAACAGCGTTGTTTCCCGGGCCAGAGAGATCCTGGCACAGCTGGAGACCGAGGGTAAAGCCCCTGTTAAGGTGGTAAACGCAGAGCCGGAAGACCAGATAAGCATGCTGGATCTGAACGCGCAGCAGGTCTGCGCTGCACTGGAAGGTATCAGTGTGGAGACCCTAACACCGATCGAAGCGATGAACGAGCTGTACAAGCTGAAGAAAATGCTGAACTGATATGAAAAAACTCACTGTTTCCGTAACACGCACCGAGCAGATCCTCGGATTCGTCTATATTGCGGTGCAATTATTGATCCTGCCCACTGCGCTTTTGCTGATCAACCGGCTTCTGGGCTCACCATTTTCCGCGGTTCAGGTGCAGTTTGCGCTGTTTTGCGCAGACTTTATTCTCGTAACCGTGATCTTTCACCGTTTCCTGATCGGCTCAGCAAAACGCTCATTTTCTGAGCCTTTTCGCACCTTGCGGTTTGCAGGCATCGGGCTTTTGCTGTATTGGGTAGGCAGCTTTGCGGTGAACTATTTTATTCTTACGGTTTACCCGGACTTTTCCAATGTCAACGACGCATCCATCAATGAACTGACCCAGGACAACTATACCCTTATGGCTCTGAGTACTGTGCTGCTTGTCCCGGTCACGGAAGAGACCCTTTACCGGGGACTTGTATTTGGAACGCTTTATAAACGCAGCCCTGTGGCTGCCTATGCTGTGTCCACCCTGGTATTTGCCGCGCTGCATGTGGTGGGCTATATCGGGCTGTATGAGCCGGTGCTACTACTACTGTGCTTTTTGCAGTATATCCCTGCCGGGCTGTGCCTTGCATGGGCTTACACTCAGGCAGATTCCATCTGGGCTTCTATTTTGATCCACATCGCCGTCAATCAGATGGGCGTTGTGGCAATGAGGTGATTTTATGCCTAAGATCCTACAATTATCTCCCCATGTTGCCAATCTGATCGCCGCAGGCGAGGTGGTGGAGCGTCCGGCAAGTGTGGTTAAGGAATTGCTGGAAAACGCTGTGGATGCCGGTGCTTCCCAAGTAACTGTTGAGATCCGGGACGGTGGTATGACCTTTTTACGGGTCACAGATAACGGCTGCGGTATGGCTGCCGAGGACGCGCGCACCGCGTTTTTACGACACGCCACTTCCAAGCTGCGCAATGCTGAAGACTTGGCTGCCATTTCCACCATGGGCTTCCGGGGCGAGGCACTGGCTGCCATTGCCTCTGTCAGCAGGATCGATCTGCTGACCAAGACTCCCGGCGCCATCAGCGGCACTGCTTTGCAATTGGAGGCTGGAAACATCACAGAAGAAAGCGAAGCCGGCTGTCCCGACGGAACGACGATCATCGTCCGGGATCTGTTTTTCAACACCCCTGCCAGAATGAAATTTATGAAATCCGACACTGTCGAGGGCAGCCGGGTCACCGCAGCCGTACATCTGCAAGCCCTCGCCCATCCGGAGGTAGCATTCCGTTTTCTCCGAGACGGCAAGGAGGTCCTTTCCACCCCCGGCACCGGTGGCTTAGAGGCTGCTGTGTACTGTGTTTACGGCCGTGACGGCGGTAAGATGGTAAAGGTGGACAGCCGTTGGGACAGCTACAGTCTTTCCGGCTATGTTTCCAAGCCCACTGATTCCCGTCCCAGTCGAAATTTACAGACCTTTTTCGTCAATGGGCGACCTGTCAAATCCCGGCTGCTGATCGCTGCTTTTGAAGAGGCTTACCGCAATCAGCTGATGGTCGGTAAATTCCCTGCCTGTGTATTGCATCTTGTGCTGCCTGCCAATAGCGTAGACGTGAATGTACATCCTGCCAAAACAGAGGTGAAATTCCTCAACGAAAAGGCAGTGTTTGACTGCATCCACTACGGCGTTCTGGGCGCTTTGAACAAGACCCCGGACAGGCCTCAAGTGCAGTTTAAGCCCACACCTGCTGTAACACCTGTGCAGCCTGCCTCATCTCAAAAGGCAGCTGCCGTACCTGCTAAACAGGAAAATTTCTTCCGCACTATGACCGCGCAGGAATACAAAAACTTCTCATCCGCTGTCAAGGACGCACCCCGGCCGGAACCAAAAGCTGCCGCGGCAACCGCCACCCTGGTGGAGCGTGCTGCCGACAAGGCACTGCACCAGACGGTGCAGCTACCCAGCACCGTGCCTGACAGGATCGTTATGCCTGCACCGTCCGTAGCAAAGGAAGAATCTCAGCAGGAAATGGAACAGACCTCCCTTTCTATGCCCCAACAGCTCCCCTGGCGGTTAGTTGGAGAGCTCTACCGCTCCTATATTCTTGTGGAACAGGGTGAGGAAGCATTTTTGATTGATAAGCACGCTGCCCACGAACGGATCTTATTTGAAAAGCTGAAGGATAATCAGGAGGCAATCAGCTCTCAGGCGCTACTTTCTCCTGTTCCCTGCCGCTTAAGTCCGGACAGTACCGGTCTGCTGCTTGCCAACCGGGATATGCTGACAGAGCTGGGTTTTGAGATCGATGAATTTGGCGATAACACCCTTTTGCTGCGGCAGATCCCCATGGATCTTTCAGAAGAGGATGCCGCGGACGCATTGGATGCACTGGCTGCGGATCTTATGAATGGCCGCAGGGAGAAAAACACCAATGTCCGGGATGAGCTGCTCCACACTGTCGCCTGCAAGGCTGCCATCAAAGCAGGCTGGCACACCGATGAAAAAGAGCTGCTTGCCCTTGTAAAACAGGTCATGGAGCGTGAAGATCTGAAATACTGTCCCCACGGCAGACCCATCTGCGTTACATTAAGCAAAAAGCAACTGGAAAAGCAGTTTAAAAGAACCTGATCACAAAGGAGGCTGGTTATGGACAATATCATATGTATTGCCGGTCCTACCGCCTCCGGTAAAACAGCACTGGCGGTAGCACTTGCCAAGGAGCTGGGCGGCGAGGTGGTATCCTGCGACTCCATGCAGATCTACAAAGGAATGGATATCGGCACAGCCAAGCCAACCCTTGAGGAGATGCAGGGTGTCCCCCATCATATGCTGGATGTGGCAGAGCCCTGGGAGGATTTTTCCGTCAGCCGCTACTGCCAGATGGCAACGCCTATCGTAGATGACATTCTGGCAAGAGGAAAAACTGCCATCATTGCCCGAGGCAACGGTCTTTATATGGATGCGCTGATCCGGGGTAACAGCTTTGCTCCCTACCCCTCTACCGGAATGAGGGAAAAGCTTGAAGCCCAGGCAGATACCGAAGGTATGGAGGCTATGCTGGCGCTTTTGGATTCCATTGATCCGGAGACTGCCTCCCGGCTTCATCTTGCAGACCGCAAACGGATCCTCCGGGCTTTGGAGGTTTACTATGAGACCGGCGAGACCATCACCGCCCACAACAAAAGGACGCAGCAGCTGCCGCCGCGGTATACGCCTGTCTGGTTTGCTTTGGAAGACGCTGACCGGGCAAACCTTTACAAACGGATCGACAGCCGTGTGGAGAAAATGCTCCAAGACGGTTTGATCGAAGAGATCCGGGGCTTATTGGCTAAGGGCATCCCGGAAAAATGTACTGCCATGCAAGCCATCGGCTATAAGGAATTTATTGAGGCGCTACATGGCAACTGCACGATCGATGCGGCTGCGGCGCAAGTACAGCAGTCCTCCCGGCACTACGCTAAGCGGCAGCTGACCTGGTTCCGGCGCAACCCTGCTATCCACTGGCTGCGGCGGGACAATGGTGAAGATACCGCAGAAATTCTTATCCGCGCCCGACAGATTCTTGCGGAATTCGACAAGTAGATAATGCTAAGATGTGTGTATCCCAATGGGAATATCAAAGAAAGAGGGAATACATATGTCTGAACAACTTAATTTACAGGATGCCATTCTGAACGAGGTGCGCAAGGAGAAAGTTCCTGTCACCCTGTTTCTTATGAACGGTTTCCAGCTCCGGGGCATTATCACAGGCTTTGACAGCTTTGTGGTGGTTCTGGTGACGGACGGCAAGCAGCAGATGATTTACAAGCATGCCATCTCTACCCTTGCCCCCATTCGACCCCTGAAAGCAGCGCAGTGATCAAAAGGGCGACGGAGCACCGCTTCGTCGCCCTTTTGCGTGCGATCATCTACAGAAAGAGGAATCGTTATGTCCATTGCTCAAAATATTGCCGCCATTCGCAAGCAACTTGCCCAGGCTGCCATTGCAGCCGGCAGAGATCCTTCCCAGATCCTGCTGTGTGCAGCCACCAAAATGAACGATGCCGACAGTGTTCGCCTTGCCATTGCAGCAGGTGTGGACTGCTGCGGCGAAAACAGGGTGCAGGAGCTTGTGAAAAAGCAGGCGCAAAATGCCTACGAGGGTGCCCCTGTACATTTTATCGGCCATCTGCAGACCAACAAGGTGCGGCAGATAGTGGGCAAGGTGGCACTGATCCAAAGCGTCGATTCCCTGCGTCTTATGGATGCGATCCAGCAGGAGGCTGCCCGGCAACACATCGTGCAGGATATTCTCTTAGAGGTCAATATTGGAAATGAGGAAAGCAAGTCCGGCTTTGCCGCGTCCCAGATCCACCAAATATGCGAAAAAATGTCCGATTATGCCAATATTCGTGTGAAAGGTCTTATGGCGATCCCCCCGATTTGTCAAAATTCGGGAGAAAATCGCAAATTTTTTCAAGAAATGTACAACCTTTCTGTTGACATAACGGCAAAAAAATACGATAATGTATGGGTAGATATTTTGTCCATGGGTATGTCCGACGATTTCACCGATGCTATCGCATGCGGAAGCACTATGATCCGCATCGGCACCGCCATCTTCGGTCCCAGGAACTATCAATAACCCGTGAACATATTTAGGAGGATATATAAACATGAGTCTTTTGGATAATTTCAAGAAATTTGTCCAGCCCTATTCCGATGATGAGTATGATGATTACGAGGACGAAATGGACGAGCTGGAGGACGAAGTGCAGGAGCCTGTTTCCCGCGGTCGCCGTCCCTCTCCCTTTGCCTCTTCTCAGGATCAAGAGAGCAGCTTCTCTTCTTCCTCTGCCAGCACCTCCGGTTTCAGCGGTCAGGTTCTGAACATGGGCTCCGGTAAGCAGGAGGTCGTGCTGTTCCATGCCAAGTCTTTTGACAACGCTGCCAAAGCTGCTGACGAGCTGCGCAGAAAGAAGGCTGTGATCCTAAATATGGAAAATGTTGACAAGGCTTTGACCCGCCGTGTGGTCGACTTCCTTTCCGGCAGCGTTTATGCGCTGGACGGCAGCGTCAAGAAGGTCGCCCAGTCCACCTACCTGTTCTGCCCCCACAACATGGATGTGGTCGGCGATCTGGAGAATGTGCAGAGCGAAATCGAAAGCTACATTTAAGAAAGAGGATATACTATGTTTACACCGCAACAGATAGATCAGATATCCTTCAGCCGTGTCGCCTTTGGCGGCTACGATATGCAGGCTGTTGACGAATTTCTGGAGCCTTTGACTGAGGACTATGTTACCCTGTATAAGGAGAACGCCTTGCTCAAGAGCAAGATGAAGGTCCTGGTCAGCAAGCTGGAAGAGTACCGCAGCAACGAGGCCAGCATGAAGGATGCTATTGTAAACGCCCAGAAGACCTGTGATATGATGGTCAAGGAGGCTGAGGCAAAGTGCACCCAGATGCTCACGGATGCCAACGCCGCCGCTGCTGAAAACGCAAAGAACGCCGATGCTCTGATCGCAGCTGAGAATGCCCGCGTCGAGGAGGCAAAGAAAGCCGCCGCTGCCAAGATCACTGAGTTGCAAGAGCAGATCAGCACTTGCATCCAGGCTTTGGAGCGGATCAAGGAAGCAAACCGCCCCATCGCTGCAGCCGCTGCCGGTGAGGCATTTGACTTTGACCGCAGCGAAGGTACCTCCGAAGCAGACGCAGTTGCTGACGAGATCTCCGCAAATCTGCAGAATCTGGTAGGAACTACCGAGGAGACCGCTCCCAAGGCTGAGCCCAAGCATCCTACCACCGATACCACCACCAGCAAATTTGCCAATCTGCAGTTTGGCAGAAATTACGACCCTACACATCACTAATTTATACATCACGCATTGACGAGGACAAGTAAGGGTGTCCCCTGCTTTCAGAGAGCTGCCGGTAGGTGCAAGGCAGCAAGCATGGCACAGCTTATATCCCCTCCGAGCAGCGCACCGAACATCAGTAGGCTGCGCCGGGCACGCCCGATATCGCGTACACGAGTGCTGACGGAAGTCAGAACAAGAGTGGTACCGCAGAGGTAATTATGCGCCTTTGTCTCTTGAAAAAGGGACGAAGGCGCATTTATTTTTGAAAACTTATGGAGGTAGAAATCCAATGGAATACAAAAATACGATCATTACACCGAAGACAGACTTTCCTATGAAAGCCGGTCTTCCTGCCCGTGAGCCCGGTATGCTGGCTCGCTGGGAGGAGCAGGATCTGTACCAGCAGATGCTGGAAAAGAACAAGGGACTTCCTCCCTTCGTCCTGCACGACGGCCCTCCCTTCAGTAATGGCTATATCCACATGGGTCATGCTCTGAACAAGACCCTGAAGGACTTCATTGTCCGCAGCCATGCAATGATGGGCTTCTATACCCCTTATGTCCCCGGCTGGGACAACCATGGTCTGCCCATCGAGCGTGCCATTGAGAATTCCAAGAAAAAGCTGAACAAGGACATGTCTGTCCCTGAATTCCGCAAGGCCTGTGAAGAATTTGCGGAAGACTTTATCCAGAAGCAGATGGCAGGCTTTAAGCGTCTGGGTGTTGTAGGTGACTGGAAGAATCCTTACCGCACCATGGATAAGCACTTCGAGGCACAGGAGGTCAAGGTCTTTGGTCGGATGTTCGACAAGGGTTATATCTACAAGGGTCTGAAGCCAGTTACCTGGTGTCCCTTCTGCGCAACGGCGGTTGCCGAGGCGGATATTGAGTATCAGGATGATCCCTGCACCTCTGTATATGTCAAGTTTGCTATGAATGACGATCTGGGCAAGCTGGCAGGCTTTGATCTGAGCAAGACCTATTTCGTCATCTGGACTACCACCATCTGGACCCTGCCCGGCAACATGGCGATCTGCCTGCATCCCCGGGACAACTATGTCCTGGTCAAGGCCGAAAACGGCGAGACCTATATCATGGCTGAGGCGCTGACGGAGAAAACCATGAAGATGGGTGGCTTTGAAAACTATGAAGTAGTTGCCACCTATCCCGGCAGTTTCTTTGAGAATATGACTGCAAAGCATCCCTTCCTGGACAAGACCTCCCGTTTGGTTTATGCTGAGTATGTCACCATGGACTCCGGTACCGGCTGTGTCCACACCGCACCCGGCTTTGGCGCTGACGACTACCAGACCTGCATGCGCTATGGCATGGAGCTGGTAGTACCTGTAGATGACTATGGCCGTCACACTGACTACGCAGGCAAGTACGCAGGCATGAAGACCGAAGCTTCCAACCCTGTCATCCTGGCAGATATGAAGGAATCCGGCGCTCTGTTTGCCAGCGAGGAGATCATCCACTCCTATCCTCACCATGACCGCTGCAAAAAGCCCGTCATTTTCCGTGCTACTCCCCAGTGGTTCTGTAGCGTGGAGTCCTTTAAGGATCAGGCGATCAAAGCCATCGAAAATGTCCAGTGGTTCCCTGCTTGGGGCGAGGATCGGATGGTCAGCATGATCCGTGAGCGCGCCGACTGGTGCATCTCCCGTCAGCGCCGGTGGGGTCTGCCCATCCCTGTATTCTACTGCAAGGACTGCGGCAAGCCTGTATCCACCCCGGAATCCATCGCAAAGATCTCCGGTCTCTTCGACGAGCATGGCTCTAACATCTGGTTTGAAAAAGAAGCAATGGAGCTGGTTCCTGAAGGCTTTACCTGTCCCCACTGCGGCGGCACTGCCTTTGACAAGGAGACCGATACTCTGGACTGCTGGTTCGACTCCGGCTCTACCCATTATGCGTCTTTGATGCACCGGACACCTGAGTTGTGGCCTGCGGATGTGTATCTGGAAGGCGCTGACCAGTACCGTGGTTGGTTCCAGTCCAGCCTTCTGACTTCTGTAGGCGCACTGGACAAGGGCGCTCCCTTTAAGCAGGTGCTGACCCACGGCTGGGTGGTTGACGGCCAGGGCCGTGCAATGCACAAGAGCCTGGGCAACGGTGTGGATCCTGCTGATCTTATTAAGGATTTCGGTGCAGATATTGTCCGTCTGTGGGCA
>JAZOSG010000103.1:0-3017 GCA_045657005.1 Faecousia sp. | reverse complement strand
CCGCTCGGTATCGTTACTGCGTTAAAAAATGGTGGATTACGAATGCAATTGCGTTACCGGGCACAGTCAGGAGCAGTAACGACAAGCGAAGGTTGTCCTGCGAGTTTGTCAGCGGACACTGTCCGCTAAACTGGAATTTGAGGAGGAAAATCGCTATGCGCGCTGTACTTACAAGAGTGAAGTCCGCGTCGGTGGCCATTGACGGTCAGGTGGTGGGTAAGATCGGACGGGGCTTTCTGATCCTTTTAGGCGTTGGCCCGGAGGACGATGAGAAAACCTGCCGCTATCTGGCGGAAAAGGCTTTGGGACTTCGGATCTTTGAAGATGAAAACGAAAAAATGAATCTTGGCCTTTCCGATGTGGAAGGGCAGGTGCTGGTGGTCAGCCAGTTTACCCTGTACGGCAACTGCCGCAAGGGCCGCCGTCCCAGCTTTGTGGAGGCGGCTGACCCGGAAAAGGGAAACCGGCTCTATGAGCAGTTTTTAAAGGACTGCGAAGCTTTGGGGTATCCGCCGGAGCATGGACGCTTCGGAGCGGACATGCAGGTGGAGTCCGTCAATGACGGCCCTGTGACACTGATCCTGGATACTGACCAGCTGATGAACGCCCCCAGACGGAAGTAATTGAGAATTGAGAATTGCATTCCAGTTTATCGGGCGGCAGTGCCGCCGGACAATTCGTGCAAAGTGCTTATCTATTCGTTACTTCCCTGACCCGCTCGGTATCGTTACTGCGTTAAAAAATAGTGGATTACGAATGCAATTGCGTTACCGGGCACAGTCAGGAGCAGTAACGACAAGCGAAGGTTATCGTGCGAGTTTGTCAGCGGACACTGTCCGCTAAACTGGAATTTGAAGAGGTAAATTTATGGAGATCAGAACCTTTCCTGTTGGCTCGTACCAGACCAACTGTTATATCGTCTGGGGCGATGACGCGGACAGCTGTGTGGTCATCGACCCTGGCTACGAACCGGAGTATCTTTTGGAACAGGTGCGCTGCCTGGGCAAAAAGCTACAGGCGATCCTTTTGACCCACGGTCACTTTGACCATGTGGGCGGCGTAAAGGCGCTGGCGCAGCAGACCGGCTGCCGGGTCTATATTTGCAAGGAGGATCTGGCGCTGAAGCCTGCTTTAACTGCCGGGGCGATCCTCTATACGGACACCTATTCCGAGGGGGATGTATTGGAGTTGGCAGGACTGCGTTTTCAGGTATTGCATACCCCGGGACATACCCCGGGCAGCGTGTGCCTTGTATGCGGTGATACGATCTTTTCCGGCGACACCCTCTTTGCCGGTACTTGCGGCAGAACAGATCTGCCCGGCGGCGACATGCTGCAGATCCTCCGTTCTCTGGCGCGTTTGGCGCAGCTGGAGGGGGATTACCGGGTGCTGCCCGGCCACGGAGAGGACTCCACCTTGGATGCAGAGCGTCGGGGCAACCCCTTTATGCAGCGCCTATGATGGAAATCACACTGCTTGGACATGAGGACCGCTATGCGGTGGAGCAGCTAGCTATGGCGCTGTTCGGGGTGGATTCCCAGGCACAGGTCAGCTCCCGGCTGTACCGGGGCAAGACCTGGCTGACGGCTGTGACCACAGTAACAGATGAGGGCAAGAAAAGCCGGGCTGTCCGGCGGCTGAAAGTCACCGAAGAGACGGTGCGGCTGCGCAGGCGCGCCTTGCAGCAGAGCCTGTACTTAGCAGCGCTGCCCCATTTGGAAGCGCCCCCTGCCTGGGGTGCGCTGGCAGGCGTACGCCCGACCAAGATTACCACGAAGCATCTTTTACAGGGCGGTAATGCCGGATCTGCGGATCGGCTGTTACGGGAGGTGTATTTTGTCACACCTGCCAGACGGGAGCTGGCGGTGGACTGCTCCAAGGCGACGGTAGAGGCCTGGAAAAAGCTGGATAAGGACGATGTATCGTTGTATGTGGGCATTCCCTTTTGCCCCACACGCTGCGCCTACTGCAGCTTTGTCAGTCGCAGTGTCGGTAAGCGGACAGAGCTGTTAGAGCCCTATTTGCAGGCGCTTTTGCAGGAACTGACCCTGACAGGGCAGCTGCTGCGGCAAAAAGGAAAGCATGTACGAAGTATTTATATCGGCGGCGGCACGCCGACTACACTGTCCAGCGCCCAGCTGGCGGTGCTGATGGATGGGATCCGGGACAGCTTTGATTTGAGCCGCTGTCTGGAATTTACGGTGGAGGGCGGACGGCCTGACACGCTGGATGAAGAAAAGCTGCGCACCATCCGGCAGCACGGCGCTGACCGGATGAGCATCAATCCCCAGACTATGGTGGACTCGGTGCTCCGGGCCTGCGGCAGACCACATACAGCCGATGAGGTAATGGAAAGCTACCGGCAGGCGGTGGCGGCTGGTTTTTCCGATATCAATATGGATCTGATCGCCGGACTGCCTACCGACACCTACGAGGGCTTTTGCCATTCTTTGGATACGGTGGCGCAGCTGGAGCCTGCCAACATCACGGTACATACGCTGGCACTGAAAAAGGGTGCGGATCTTTTTGAAAGTAAGGGGAATTTGCCCAGTGCCGGGGAGGTAACCCGGATGGTGGCGTATGCCAATGAGCGGCTGCGGAGCCTGGGGTACAAGCCCTATTACCTGTACCGGCAGAAATATATGTCCGGCAGCTTTGAAAATGTTGGCTGGAGCCGGGATAATCGGGACTGCCTGTATAATATCTATATGATGGAGGAACTGCACACCATCGTGTCCTTAGGCGGCGGTGGCATGAACAAGGTCAACCTGCCGGATGGGACATTGCAGCGGTTTCATAATCCCAAATTCCCGGAGCAGTATATTGAGCAGCTAAGCGGCATACTGCAGCAAAAGGAAGAGCTGTTTCAATTGATCTGACAAATTCCCGTTTATCGAGCTATTGAAAAATCTTTGTTGTCATTGCGAACCAGCGCGCACGCTGGTGTGGCAATCCCAAAAACCAAGCTACACCAATAGATTCCCACGCCAGTTTGCGAACTGGCTCGGAATGACAAT
>JAZOSG010000102.1:0-2269 GCA_045657005.1 Faecousia sp. | reverse complement strand
CCTCTTTACAGAACGGGGAAATTCGGCTATAATAAACCGAATGTATTTATTAAAGAGGGGAATCACTGATGAATATCGAATTTGATTCTTATAAACAGAAGCTGAATGAGATCCGTCCTGCCCTGGAAGGCCTGTCGGATTCTTTGAATATCGAGGGGCTGCGCAATGAGCTGGAGCGGCTGCAGGCGATGCAGGAAGCGCCCGGCTTTTGGGACAATTCCGAAAAAAGCCAGCAGGTGGTCATGAAAACAAAGACCACGGAGAATAAGATCGCAAATTACGAAGGAATGCTGGGTGCTTGGGATGACCTGATGACCATCTGTGAGATGGCAGCGGAGGAAGATGACGACTCCATGCTGGATGAGCTGAAGGAGGGTTTCCAGCAGCTGTCCGACAGCATGGAACGCTGTCGCCTGCAGACCCTGCTCACCGGCACTTATGACGGCAATAACGCCATGGTGTCCTTCCAGGCAGGTGCCGGCGGTACTGAGGCGCAGGACTGGTGCCAGATGCTTTACCGCATGTACACCCGTTGGGCAGAAGCTCACGGCTACAGCTATAAGATCATGGACTATCAGGAGGGCGACGAGGCAGGCCTTAAGTCCGCTGACATCCTGATCGAGGGCGAGAATGCCTACGGCTTCCTTAAGGGTGAAAACGGTGTCCACCGCCTGGTGCGTGTGTCTCCCTTTGATGCCAATGCCCGGCGTCAGACCTCCTTTGCCGCTATCGAAGTGATCCCGGATATCCAGGACGACAGCCAGGATGTGGAGATCAAGGCAGAGGACTACGAAATGCAGGTGTTCCGTTCCTCCGGTGCCGGCGGTCAGCATATCAACAAGACCTCCTCTGCGGTGCGTCTGATCCACAAGGCGACCGGCATCGTGGTTGCCTGCCAGACCGAGCGCAGTCAGTTCCAGAATAAGGAAAACTGTCTTCGCATGCTGCGCAGCAAGCTGGTGGAGATCAAGGAGCGTGAGCATCTGGACAAGATCTCCGATATCAAGGGTGTTCAGAAGAAGATCGAGTGGGGCAGCCAGATCCGCAACTATGTTTTCATGCCCTATACCCTGGTCAAGGATACCCGTACCGGCTGCGAGACCTCCAATGTAAACGCCGTCATGGACGGTGCCCTGGACCCCTTTATCAATGCCTACCTGACCTGCGCTGCCACCGGCAATTGGGTCACAAAATAAGCCGAAAAAATCATCGATTTAAGGCTTGCAATTTGGAAAAGCCTGTGCTATAATAGGCAGGCTATTATAAGCCAAGGTGTTGGCTGATGAAAATATCATCCGCTGTGTGCGGTTTAACACAGTCGGAGGGAGGTTAAGTAGATGGAAGTTGTTAAGATCATCCTGACGGTTTTGGAGGTCATTGCCAGCTTGGTTCTGGTGGTCGTGGTTCTGATGCAGTCCGGTAAAGAGGCTGGTCTGTCCGGTGCATTGTCCGGCAACAGCGATTCCTACCTGAGCAAGACCGGTAAGAGCCTGGATAAGACTCTGGCAAGCGCCACCAAGTGGATCGCCCTGGTGTGGCTGGTGCTGACTCTGGCTCTGAGCCTGATCCCCTGATTAAAAGATATCTGACCACAGGGTTTTCCTGTGGTCATTTCTTTATTAACGAAGGAGTATGTATATGAACGCTGTTAAGCTTGCCGGTCTTGCGCCGGAATCTGTTTTTGCTTATTTTGAAAAGCTCTGTTCCATCCCCCATGGCTCCAGTAATACCAAGGCCATCAGCGATTATCTGGTGTCCTTTGCCAAGGAGCAGGGGCTTCGGTATCTTCAGGATGAAGCCAATAATGTGATCCTTTTCCAGGAGGGGACAGCCGGCTTGGAGGACCGCCCTCCCGTGATCCTACAGGGACATATGGACATGGTCTGCGAAAAGGACGAAAGCTGCCCTATTGACATGGATACCCAGGGCCTGGATGTGACCCACGACGGCAGCTATGTGTTTGCCCGGGGAACGACCCTGGGCGGCGATAACGGCATTGCCGTTGCCTACGCCCTGGCGCTGCTGGCAGACAGAACGATCCCGCATCCCCCCCTTGAGGTGGTCATCACCGTAGATGAAGAGATCGGCATGCTGGGTGCGGACGCCATCGATCTGTCCATGCTGAAGGGCCGCAAGCTGATCAACCTGGACTCTGAGGAAGAAGGTATCTTCACTGTTTCCTGCGCAGGTGGCTGCCGTGCTACCATTACTCTGCCGGTTGAGCGCCGTGCTGTATACGGTCCCTGCATCCGACTGAGTGTGGACGGAC
>JAZOSG010000101.1:0-2343 GCA_045657005.1 Faecousia sp. | reverse complement strand
CATGGGCATTTTAACGCTGGCAATGGAATGGAAACGAGTAAAAGCTACCCGGTGGAAAAAACTGCGCAGTGTCTTCACATTCCCCTTCTTTATGATGACCTGGCTGCCCATCACCCTGGCAGCGCCCTTCCAGAAATTCCGCTGGGAGCCTATATATCACACAGTCGCCATTACCGCAGACAGCCTGCAAATCAGATAGCAAAAAGCACCGCATGCAGCGGTGCTTTTTTGTTTGCTTATCAAAACTGTGTGGGCTCGATGTGCCAAATTTCTTCGGCGTACTGGCGAATGGTACGGTCGGAGGAGAACTTGGCGCCGCTTGCCACATTGATCAGGCACTTTCTGCCGAAGGCAATGCGGTCAGCGTAATCTCGGTTGGCCCGAAGCTTGGTGTCAATGTAGGATTCGTAATCCATCAGCAGGAAGTAATGGTCTGCCTGATGCCATGCAGTGCCGTCCAGCAGAGCGTGGTACAGCTCACGCTGATCGTCGTCGGTGGGCACAGTGCCGTCTACCAGCGTATCGATGGCACGGTGCAGCCGGTCGTTGTGATCGTAGATCCAACGGGGGTTGTAGGTTGCCTTGCTGTTATTGATGATATCCACGGTGGCACCGAAGATATAGTTATTTTCCTTACCTGCTTCCTTGACGATCTCCACATTGGCGCCGTCCAGCGTTCCCAGAGTCACAGCGCCGTTGAGCATCAGCTTCATGTTGCCGGTGCCGGAGGCCTCAGTACCCGCAGGAGATATCTGCTCGGAGATATCCGCCGCAGGGATGATATGCTCAGCATAGGAGCAGTTATAGTTCTGGACGAAGACCACCTTCAGCTTATCGTTTACTGCCGGGTCATTGTTGATCATCCGGGCGATCCGGTTGATGTAGCGGATGATCGCCTTGGCTCGGGCATAGCCGGGAGCGGATTTTGCACCGAACAGGAACACAGTGGGCTGGAAATCCGGCAGGCTGCCGTCCTTGAGCCGGAAGTAGATATCCACGATGGACAATGCGTTTAAAAGCTGCCGCTTATACTCATGCAGGCGCTTGACCTGCACATCGAACATGAAGTCAGGGCTGAGCTTGATACCCTCACGCTCATAGATCACCTGGCACAGTTGCTCCTTCTTCTGGCGCTTAACAGCGTTGAACTGGCGCACCATATCGACGTCGATCATGGGCTTCAGCTTATTCAACCGGTCCAGATTGCTGAGGAAGTCGCCACCGATGCGGTACTTGATCAGCTGGGTCAGCTCGGGATTGCAAAGTCCCATCCAGCGACGGGGGGTAACGCCGTTGGTCTTATTCTGGAACCGCTCGGGGAACGCCTGATACCAATCCTTAAAGCAGTCGTCCTTCAAGATCTGAGAGTGGATCTCTGCCACGCCGTTGACATAGCTGCCCACATACACGCTCAGGTTTGCCATATGAGCGGTGTTGTCCCGGATGATAAACAGCTCCGGATGCTCGCTTTTCAGTTTCTGGTCGATGCGCACGATGATGTCCACGATCTCCGGTACCACGCTGCGCAGCAGGTCCAGAGGCCACTTCTCCAGCGCCTCACCCATGACCGTATGGTTGGTGTAGGAGAAGGTTTTTCTCGCGATCTCGAAGCTCTGCTCAAAGTCCATGCCCTCCACCATCAAAAGACGGATCAGCTCAGGGATGGACATAGCAGGATGGGTGTCGTTGAGCTGCACCGCGTAAAACTGGGCGAACTGGCTCAGGTCGGCACCGTGGATGGATTTGTAGACCCGGAGCATATCCTGCAAAGACGCGGAGGACAGCACATACTGCTGCTTGATGCGCAGGCGCTTGCCCTCCCAGGTAGAATCGTTGGGATACAGCACACGGGTGATGTCCTCTGCCTTGTTTTTCTGGGTCAGCGCACGCAGGTAGTCCTGGTCGTTGAAGGCGTTGAAATCCAACTCCTCCTCTGCCTCGCACTGCCACAGGCGCAGCGTGCCCACATTTTCCGTGCCGTAGCCGATGACAGGCACATCATACGGCACAGCAAGGACCGTGTGATCCGGGAATTTGACCTTGACCGTGTGGTTGTAGCGGCGGTAGGACCAGGGATCTCCATACTTTGCCCAGTCGTCCGCAGTCTCCACCTGGCTGCCGTTTGCGTCAAACTTCTGCTTAAACAAGCCAAAGCGGTAGCGCAGACCATAGCCGGACAGAGGGATATTGGTGCTTGCCGCGCTGTCCAGGAAGCAGGCAGCTAACCTTCCCAGGCCGCCGTTGCCCAGCGCCGCATCCTCGATATCCTCCAGGATCGCCAGATCCACACCGTGCTCGGCAAAAACCTGCTTCATCAAGTCGGATCGTAGCCATGTCGTTCTG
>JAZOSG010000100.1:0-5843 GCA_045657005.1 Faecousia sp. | reverse complement strand
TGCTGAGCATGGTTGTCTTCCTAAGACCGCTTGGCCTCCGACTTATTTCCGGGGCGTTGATGATCAGATTTCTTTGCCTGAGAAAAATACGCGCTTTTGGCTGTAATCGGCGCTGCAGACCAAAAAGTCTGCCATTTTTCCTTCGGAGATAGAGCCGATCTCATCCTGAGCACCGATGGCGCAAGCAGGGTTGTAGGTGGCGGCGCGTACTGCGTCCTCTTCCCGGATGCCGAACCGGATGGCGTTGCACATGCCGCTGTACAGGTTGGTGGCAGCGCCGGCAATGGTGCCGTCAGAGAGCTTTGCGATCCCTCCGGACAGGTGTACGGTCTGTCCGCCCAGCTCGTACTGTCCGTCAGGCATGCCGCAGCAGCGCAGGGCATCAGAGATCAGCACCATCCGCTCAGCGCCGAAGATGGAGAACGCCAGCCGCACCGATGCCGGGTGCACATGTAGTCCGTCGCAGATCAGCTCAGCCCGGACACTTTTGTTTTCCGCTGCCGCCGGGATCACTCCGGGGTTGCGGTGGTGGGTGCCGGGCATGGCGTTGAACAGGTGGGTCAGGTGGGTAGCGCCTGTGTCATAGGCAGCTTTGGCGTGATCGTAGTCGGAATCGGTGTGGGCAACGGACACAGTGCAAAGGCTTTTTGCCTGCCGGACAAATTCCTCCGCGCCGGGCAGCTCCGGGGCAACATCGGCAATGGCAATGAGACCGCCGCAGCTGTCATATAGCTTTTGAAAGCCTGCAAAGTCGGGATTTTTCAGATATGCGCCGTTTTGGGCGCCTTTTTTCTTTTCAGAGAAGTAGGGGCCTTCCATATGGATGCCCATGAGCCGGGCGCAGCCATGGGGCTGCTTTTTTTTGAACTCCGCAGCACAGATATATGCTTTTTCCAGGGTCTCGTAGGGCAAAGTCATGGATGCTGGGGCAAAGGAAGTGATACCCTCTTGGCACAGGTGACGCGCCATGGCCTCCAGTCCTTCGGCTTCGCCGTCGGAAAAATCCGCGCCCATGGCGCCGTGGATATGCACATCCACAAGACCGGGGATCACAGTAGCACCCTGCAGGTCAATAGCGTCTGCCGGGAGTTTTTCGGGAAGGATCTGACCGAAGCGGCCATCGTCGGTGACTTCAAAGCCACCGGTGACAAATTGAAAATCGGAAGTAAAGATCCGGGCGTTTTTATAAAACATAGCCGCACCTCACCTGCGTAGCTCCGGCAGACTGGCAGCTGCCACAGACTGACCCACGCGACGGGTATTTTCGTCCGGGAGCATCACCTGCAGGCTGTTTGCCAGCTGGGGGAACTCGTCCGCCAAAATCTGCTGGCAGACACGCAAAATAGTGTCGCCACCCTTGCCGGACATGACTCTGCCCAGCATCATCAGGTGCTTCAGCTCGTAGAAGTGTGCGTACTGAACGGTAGTGTAAGCAAGGTAAGCGCCGATGGTCTCAAAGATCGACTGCGCTCTGGGGTCATCCTGCTCCATAAGTCCCTGCACTACCTTCAGCCTTTCTGCCGGGGACAGGCTCTCATCCAGTTCAATACCGGCTCTGGGAGCCAGCTTGATCACAGCATCCTGGGAGAAGTATTTGCAACCGACACCCCGGTCGGTAGACCACTCGTCCACCATAGCGTCTTCCTGCAGATCAACGGGGGCAAAAGCCAGCTCGTTGATCCATCCCAGAACATTCTTATCCTTATCCACGTAGCCTACAGCCTCGCTGGTGCCCATAGCCATACCCATGATCGAGCCCACATCCATGCCCATAGCACCGGCAAGGGCAGACACATCGCCGTCATTTGCCACCACGATCGGCACATCACCGATGGCAGCCGCTGCCCGGTCGAAGACTGTCTTAACTTCAGCCCAGCGCTCTCTGGGAACGCAGTAGAAGATGCTGGAGATCATGGGGGCGTTGCCAATGAACACGCCGGCAGAGGACACACCGATGGCATCTACCCGGGGCATTTTGGAGGCAGCGGTACGCAACGAATCCAGGATCCCCTCATACTGGTAATTGGGGTCGGGGTTTTTCTTGGGGTGCCATACCACTTCTTCGGAATAGACACATTCGCCGTCGATCACGGCAGATACCTTCCGGTCAGAGCCGCCGGCATCAAAGCCGATGCGGCAGCCGTCCAGATGACCGCCGATGGGCTTGGGAGTTTCATTTGCCTGGGGACATTTATTCAGGGGCATTTCCACGATCTCCAGGGGACGCTCGTAGAGCTTTCCGAAGAAATCCTGATCAAAAGCACGGACACCCTCCGCAGAATATGCCTTTTTCAGCTGTGCGGTAATGGTATCACAGCCGCAGACATAGACCCGGAAACCGCCGATGGACCACAGCAGGAATTTCACATACCGCTCAACATAGCGGTAATCTGCCTGTGCCATAGCCTCAGTGCCGTGGATGCAGGTGCGGCGGACGGAAATGCTGCCGTCATTACGCTCCACAGCGATGGCAATGGGAGTCTTGGCGTTTGCCCGGTAAGCGTCACTCCAGATCCCAAAGGGGATGAAATCCGGATCCAGCTTCGGGGCGTGCTTCAGCTGATAGGAAATGCCCAGATATTGCATTATTTTCTCCTCAATTCTTCAACGATGCGCATCATGTCCGGCAGCTTTCGCTCCATATCACATGCCAGCGCGATCTGATTTTGCGCGCGGATCAAATTGTGATCCGGCTTTTTGATCTTGAAGTAGAGGTCACCATCCAAATAATCCTTCAAAAAGCGTACTGCCACCTCGACGGTCATGATCAGCGCGCTTAAGGAGAGCATTTTGATCTCGTTTTCCGTCAGGCTGGGAACTGCCTCCAGGTAGCCCTTGGCGTACACCTGGAACAGGTGCAGATCCAAAGAGACCTTGGAAAGATCCGTTTCGTCTTCCACAGCGGTGGAGGCACCGAAGCGGATGGCATCACCGAAATCGTACAGGCTCAGACCGGGCATGACGGTATCCAGGTCCAGGACGCAGACATTTTTGTGGGTGTACTTGTCAAGAAGGACATTGTTCAGCTTGGTGTCATTGTGGGTGACCCTTAGCGGCAGCTCCCCAGAAGCCTTCATCCGTTCCAGCGTACCTGCCACTTCCTCCCATTGCATCAGCTGGGCGATCTCCGGGGCAGCACTTTCTGCCCTGCCTACCGCGTTTGCTTCGACCGATGCTTTAAACTGGGCATACCGGTCGACGGTATCGTGGAAATGGGGGATGGTCTCATACAGAGTCTCGGCAGGGAAATCCTTCAGAAGATCCTGGAACTTACCGAAGGCCAGGGCGCTTTGGTACAGATCCTCGTCACACTGGGGCGCGTTTAGGCAGATACCGGGGATGAATTCGTACATCCGCCAGTATTCACCCCGGGCATCCTTGTGGAAATACAGCCCCTGGGGGGTGTGCAGATAGTGCAGTGCCGTATAAGTGCCCCGGTTGTTCTCCAGCAGATAGCTGGTGACAGAACCGATGTTTGCCATGACCTCCTCGGGATTCTTGAACACATACTTATTGATGTGCTGCAGTACATACTTCTTGTCGGAGTTGGTTTGGATCATATATGTATTGTTGATATGACCGCTGCCAAATTCCTCATAGGATACGGGTTTGCTGTCGCACACAAAAGCGAAAGCTGCATTCAGAATGCTCATTTGGAACATACCTCTTTTACTTCTTATTTAATATACCATGGGTGCAAGTAGCGTGGCAATCAGTTTACCCTTGACAAAAGGGGTGTTGCCACTGATGATTTGCAGGAAACTTGAATTTCAGCATTTTTTCATCAGGCGGATGTAGAACTCCACCGCCCGGCTGATGGACTCCAGACGGATCTTTTCGTTGTTGCCGTGGATGGATCTGCGCTCCTCGGCAGTCATATCCATGGCGCTGAACCGGTAGACATGGTTGCTAAGTCTTCCATAGTGACGGGAGTCGGAGCACTGGACCATCAGATAGGGGGAGACGATGCAGCCGGGCCAGGTCTGTGCCACAGCCTCGGCGACCTTGTTCCAGCTTTCACATCCGGTTTCGGAAATAGGGCTGGGCTGGAAGCTTTCCAGAACCTCGATCTCCACGGAATCGTCAGCGACCGCCTTTTTCAGGTAAGCGGCGGCGGACTCTACGGAGTCGGCAGGATTGAGCCGCATGTTGGAGATCAGGTAAGCCTCAGCAGGCAGCACATTTCTTCCGTTGCTGCCCTGCATTTGGGTAAAGGCTGTGGTAGTGCGGACAAGGGCGTTGATCTCGCCGCCGCTAAGACGGCAGATCAGATCAAGCACAGGCTTAAACAGCCACAGATTGGCAAATACCAGCTTCAGAGCAAAGCCGGAGTGTCTGCCAAGAGTATCAAACATCTCCGCGGCAGGCTTGGTGATGTGCATTTTGAAGGGGTGATCCACAATACGGCGGCAGGCCTTTGCCAGGGAGGTGATGGGGGTCTTGGGCAGAGGAGCGGAGGCGTGACCGCCGCTGGAACGGACGGTGTAGCGCACATTCATCATGCCCTTTTCCGCAATACCGATCAGACCGCAGGGCGCTTTCACACCGGGGAACACATTTTCCACCACAGCGCCGCCTTCGTCTACCACAAGAGCAGGCTGAATGCCGTTTTCAATAAACCAGTCTACGATGTTGGCAGCACCCTTGCCATTGATCTCTTCGCCGCCGGAGAAGGCAAAATAGATATCATTTTCCGGGACAAAGCCCTGACCGATCAGGTAGTCAGCGGCGCTGAGCACGCCGTTGAAGGTGACCTTGGTGTCCAAGGTTCCGCGCCCCCACAAAACACCGTCTTCGATGATACCGGCAAAGGGAGGCTTGTCCCAGCTGTCCGCATTGACCGGCACCACATCGTAATGCGCCATCATAACGCTGGGCGCTTTGTCAGACTTGCCCCGCCAGTGAAACAGCAGCGCCCGGTCGGGAAGCTGTGCAAAATCGCAGAAGCCGAAGACCCGGGGATACAAGGTGGGCAGCAGGTCAATGAGTTTACGGAATTCGCTGTCATCTTCTAAAGCAGGGTCGTTGTAAGAAACAGTCTTGCAGCGTACCAGCTGCTGCAGCGCGTCCACAGCCCGGGTCTTATCAAAGCTGACAGGCTCGGCAGGGGGCGTGTTCTGCTCTTTGGGTCGGAAGGCAAGCGCCCGGAGGACAAGCACTGCCAGAAGCAGTAGGATCGCACCAAGTATCACATAGCCCATTACAGCACACCTCTTTTATAAAGGATCCGTGCCACGCCGATGGTGAACAGAGCCGAAACGGGAACCATAATGCCAACCGTGCCGGCGTTCAGCGCAGGTACGAAGATGAACAGCACCAGCATCAAAAGTACAGGCGCAACAGCGATCTTCCAGTTCTTGGACACGAAGGCGACGCCCAGGCCACCAAAGAGGGCGGGCAGGATCTGGTCGAAGGCAGGCTGCAGAGCAGGTGCCTGCAGCACAGGGGTCAGGGGCACGATCAGCACAACGCCCACAATGATGATCAGGGTGGTGACGATGCTGGAAACGGCGATGGCGATGGTGGAGACTACCTCGCCTTCCTCAGAGTTGGCGCTGACATCGTTTTGCTCCATGGCGTTCAGGGCGCAGGGCAGCTTCAAATTGGAAATATTGCCGGTAACAAAGCTTAGGTACGAGCCGCCGGCACCCAGCATGGGAACATAAGTAACAGTCTCGATAGCACCCACAGCCCAGTACATGGGAGCGGTGGCAAGAAGACCCATCAAAAGTCCGTTCCATTCAGGCAGCACGCCGAAGATCAGGCACACTGCAACAGGAAACGCCAAAAGCAAAACCATCACGCTCAGATTCCAGATCCGACCGTCCCGGTGGACAGAGTCC
>JAZOSG010000099.1:0-6430 GCA_045657005.1 Faecousia sp. | reverse complement strand
AGTAACGACAAGCGAAGGTTGTCGTGCGAGTTTGTCAGCGGACACTGTCCGCTAAACTGGAATTTGTATAACTTGTGCTGGCTGGATGCAAACGGTATTCTTGTCTTATAAATATGAATGACCCGGCAAGTTTTCTTGCCGGGTCGTTGTTGTTACTTGTCTTCCGGGCTGTACTCGGCAAAGGCGAGAGCAACGGAGTACAGAAGGGTGGGGCCGATATTGAAGAAGTGGCAGTCAAATAGGCTTCCCACCAGCAGCACCAGCAAGGAGCAGCCCACGAAGGCGTTTTCCTTATCCATCTGCTTCCAAAACAGCCGTACTGTCTGTACCCGGTGCAGCCCATATGCCACAAGACCCACAATGCCGCAGCTTGCCAAAAGCTGGATGACGGTATTGTGCCAACGGGGTGGGAAGATGCCGGAAAAAGCATCTACCGTAGAAAAATCCCAGGGCTGATAGTCCGGGGGATAGAAGGTGCTGCCGAATACAGGATTCTGGCCAAACAGCGCCAAGCCCTCTTTATAGATATCGTCTCTGGAGGAAGGATCCAGACCTCTGCCCAGCAGATCGCTGAACAGCCGCAGCAGCTGGTCATGGAACAAAACGCCGATGAGCACCGCCGCGCTGATAAAGATCACCAGCGCCAAAGTATTGTGCCTGCGGTTCCGGGCATAGTGGAGCATCAGAAATACACACACCGCGTAAATGCCCGACGCTGCCAGAATGGAGCTTCTGGAGCAGGTCAGCAGCACGCACAGCAGGAACACAGAACCGACCACCGTGCCGATCCAGCCCCTGCGGTACTTGGTGGCAAGGCAGAAGGCGTAGGGGATCATCATAGCCAGCATAACGCCCATGTTGTTGTACATGCCCCAGCCGGTGTAGATCTGCTTTCGCTGGATGATGCCGTCAATAACCACATTGCCGCCCAGATAGATCCACAGGATCTGCAGCACAAGAATACCGCCGGCGCTGAAGCCGACCCAGGCAAAGTAGTCCCTGCGGACATGCTTCCAGTCGATGCCCCCGGATAAGATCCAGTAGGGCAGGATAATGGCAGCGCCCTGCACAAGGGCAAACAGCAGATTCTTTCCTGCCACAGTGCCGTATTCAGCACTGCCAATACCACTGAGCAGATACGCCCCCAGCAGCACCAGCATACCGCCCAGCAGCCGGCGCTTTTTACCGAAAAAGCGCCTCCGGTCTCTGATGATCCGGATGATTAGGGCGATGGCCATAAGTGCGCCAAGGCAGGCAATGTAAATGCCGCTTCCACCGGAGAAGACCGACTGCGTATTGCGCCCCGGGTTGTTCCCGGCGGAGGGGGTCAGGTAGCAGCAGATGAACAGCGGTGTCAGTGCCAGCAGGTCGCCGGCAAACAGGCAGGTGTAGATCGCTACAGCACTGAATACCGTGTATGCCGCCAGCTCCAGGGAGAAAAGATTTGCCGCCCCGGTCAGCAGCATCAGCCCGATCACAAAGGGGGGCGTTGCTAAAAAGCGGTTTATTCTGTTGGTTATGGATAGATCTGCCGGTATTTCCGGTGTCTGATCAAAACAAGCCATACTAACCACACGATCTTTCTTTATTGGTAGCACCATTGTACTCCCAAACGGGGAAAAAAACAAGTTTTTTCTGTTTTTTCGCCATATTGACGAACCGGCAGATATTATATAAAATAGGAACTGAAAGAAAAAGACCCGGAAAGGACGGGAAAGGAACATATGATCTGGTGCGTTGACGACGATAAAGCGATCCTGGATATCGAGGTGTATACCCTGGAGTCCATGGGATTTCCGGCGCGGGGCTTTTCTGATGGGCAGTCCGTGCTGGAGGCGCTGAAGCAGGAAAAGCCTGAACTGATCGTGTTGGATATTATGCTGCCCGGTATGGACGGGGTGGAGCTGCTGCGCCGTCTGCGTGCAGACACTGCTACCAGACGGCTGCCGGTGATCATGGCGACCGCAAAGGGCACGGAAATGGACAAGATCCAGAGTCTGGACGCAGGGGCTGACGATTATCTGGTCAAGCCCTTTGGCGTGATGGAGATGGTATCCCGGGTCAAGGCGGTGCTGCGCCGCTGTGCCCCCACAAGCGACAGCGATGGGCTGTGTGTGGGGAATATTCTCTTGCGTGAGCAAGAGCATTTGGTGACGGTAGGCGGCGAAAAAGTCAGTCTGACGCTAAAGGAATTTGCCCTTTTACGGCTGTTTCTTCTAAATCCCGGCATTGCCCTTTCCAGGGAAAAGCTGCTGTCCGAGATATGGGGTGTGGACTATCTGGGGGAATCCAGGACGGTGGACATGCATGTCAAGACTCTGCGGCATAAGCTGGGAGACAGCGGAAAGCGGATCCAAACGGTTATCGGTGTGGGCTACCGCATGGAGGCGGACAGATGAGAAAACGGGTATTTTGGGCGATCCTTGCAGGGATGACTGCGGCACTGCTGTTTCTGGCGGCAGTGACGGTCCTGGCGGTGTATTTCCAGGCAAGCGCGCAGCTGGCACCGGTCTTAATAGGGTTGCTTTTAGCGGCAGTGCCGGCGCTGGCTCTGGGAGCGTGGCTGGCAAGGTGGCTGTCTGGGCGTGTGGTGGATGCGCTGAACAGACCGGAGGCGGAGCAGGAGGTAAGCAAGGAGCTGTCACCTGTTCTGGAACGGCTGGATCTGCACCGGCAGCAGCAGGCAGAGCGCTCCCGGCAGGAGTTTTCCGCCAATGTGTCCCATGAACTGAAAACGCCCCTGCAGTCGATCATCGGCAGCGCGGAGCTTTTAGAAAATAATCTGGTTAAGCCGGAGGATACGCCCCGGTTCGTCGGGCATATCAAAACCGAGGCGACCAGACTGGTAAACCTTATCAATGATATTATCCGATTGTCCCAGCTGGATGAAAACTCCGAAGAGGTAAGGGAATCAGTGGATCTGTACGAGGTGACCCAGGAGGTCCTGGAGGAGCTTGCCGGTCACGCGGACAAGCGGCAGGTGACCCTTGCTCTGGAGGGGAGAGCCTGTGTGATCCGGGGCATTCGCAGATATCTGTATGAAATCGTATTTAATCTTTGTGACAATGCCATCCGCTATAATGTGGAGGGCGGCAGGGTCACAGTCCGGCTGCGTCATGATCGGCATGGCGCGATCCTGACGGTGGAGGATACGGGGATCGGCATCCCCCGGGAGCACCAGAGCCGCATTTTTGAGCGGTTCTACCGGGTGGATAAAAGCCACTCCAAAAAGACCGGCGGTACAGGCTTGGGGCTGTCCATCGTTAAGCACGCGGTGGCGATCCACGGCGGCAGGATCACCCTGGACAGCACCCCCAACAAGGGCACCACCATCCGGGTGTATCTTTAAACGGAGGTTAACAATGAAAGCGAAATTGAAGGTTCTGGCAAGTATCCTGCTGGGAAATGCGCTGCTTGCCTTTGCGGTATGCGCCTTTGTGGTGCCCAATGGCTTTATGCTGGGAGGCTCTACCGGTATTGCCCTGGCGCTGCAGCACTTCCTGCCCCGGGTGCCCCTGTCGGTGTGGTCCGCGGTGATCAATGTAGCACTGTTTATCCTCGGTTGGGTGTGTCTTGGACGGCAGTTTGCCGCCGCGTCGTTGCTGTCTACCGTTGTGTATCCGGTGTTTATGGCAGTGTTTGAATGGCTGCCGGTGGGCACGCTGTTTCAGGCAGATATTTTGACCTGCGCGCTGTTTGCCAGCGTCCTTGCAGGCTTGGGCATCGGGATTGTGGTTCGGGTGGGTGGCTCCACCGGCGGTATGGATATTCCGCCGTGCATTTTGCAAAAATATAAGGGGATCCCGGTGGGAACCTCTTTGATGGTTTTTGATACGGCAATCGTGCTGCTGCAGGTGGCACTGCAGGGGCTGGATGGGGTGCTGCACAGTGTGCTGATCATTTTCCTGATCTCCACAGTGGTGAACCGGACGGTGATCACCGGCGAGAGCAAGGTGCAGATCATTATCATTTCGCCCCGGTATGAGCAGATTCGCAGGGAGGTCCTGCAGACCCTGGACAGCGGCGCTACCATGCTCAATATCGAGACCGGCTATGCGGCCGAGGCACAGAAGGCGGTGTTCTGTGTTACCTATGCCAAGAAATATCCTGCGGTTCGGGATGCTGCCCTTCGGGTAGACCCCAAGGCGTTTATCGTCACGGCAGATGTAAAGAATGTCAACGGCAAGGGCTACACCCTGGCACGGAATACGGAGAGTGTATGAAGGCTAAAGGACTGACCGGTAATCAGCTGAAGCTCATTGCGTTGGTGGCCATGACGATCGACCATATCGGGCTGCTCCTGCTGCCCCAATATAAGATCCTGCGGATCATTGGAAGATTGGCATACCCTATCTTTGGCTATATGATCGCTGAGGGTTGCTGCCATACCGGGAGCATGGGGCGGTATTTTGGCACGATGGCGGCAGCGGCGCTTGCTTGCCAGATAGCGTATTTGGTGACGCAGGGATCGCTGTATCAGAGCATTTTTGTCACCTTCAGCCTGTCTATCGGCGTGATCTTTTTGCTGCAGCGTGCCCGAACCAGAAAAAGGGTGGCAGATTGGGCGTTGGTAATTGTCGGCATCATAGGAGTGCTGTTTGTAACGGAGATCCTTCCGCTTATTTTGGCTGGAACGGACTATGGTGTGGAGTATGGCTTTCTGGGCGTGATGCTGCCGGTGGCAGTCTATCTGGGAAGAACAAAGGCAGAAAAACTGGTGCTTACGGCGCTGGTGCTGACCGCCATGGGTTGGGTCTTAGGAGCGGTGCAGTGGTTTGCGCTGCTTGCCCTGCCGCTTTTGATGGGCTACAACGGCAGCCGGGGCAAATGGAAGCTGAAATATCTGTTTTATATTTATTACCCGGCACATCTGGCAGTGCTGCAACTGCTTGTGTGGCTGAAATAGTTTTCTGGGTATACTGACAGTAAAAAAAGAAAGGGGCAAAATATTATGGAAGCTATCAATATCAATCAAAGTGCATTTGAAAAACTGCAGCAGTCGGGAAAACCCTTTTTGGTGGATTACTGGGCACCCTGGTGCGTTTACTGCCGGAGGATCGCCCCGGCTTACGAGAAGATCGCGGAGCAGTACGGTGACCGGCTGACGGTGACCAAGCTCAATATCGATGACGAGCCAAAACTTGCAAACGACCAGAAGATCGAGGTGATCCCTACGCTGGTGCTGTACCGGGGTGACCAGGCGTTGGGTTCGCTGACCGCTCCCGGCTCCAAGGCGGAGATCGAGGCGTTTATAGAAGGGTTGCTGTGAGTAATGGACAGGATCTATGATACGGTGATCATAGGCGGCGGTCCTGCCGGTTATACGGCGGCACTGTACGCCGCCCGGGCAGGGCTGTCTACACTGGTGCTGGAAAAGCTGTCTGCCGGAGGGCAAATGGCGCTGACCTCCCAAGTGGACAATTACCCGGGTTTTCCCGAAGGGGTAGACGGCTTTACACTGGGGGATGCCATGCAGCAGGGTGCGGAGCGCTTCGGTGCCCGGACGGAGCTGGCTGAGGTCAAAGCCTTGCAGCTGCAGGAGGATCCCAAGTGCATCGAAACCAGTGAGGGGACTTTCTACGGAAAAACTGTGATCCTTGCTACCGGTGCTGTGGCACGAAAGCTGGGCGTACCGGAGGAGGAACGGCTCACCGGAAAGGGTGTCAACTATTGCGCCCACTGCGACGGTCACTTTTATAAGGGGAAGACCGTGGCGGTGATCGGCGGCGGCAATTCCGCGGTTGCCGACGCATTGCTCTTAAGCCGCCTTGCAGAAACGGTATATCTGATCCACCGCAGAGATACCCTTCGGGCAGACAAGGTCTACGATGCCCCCCTAAAAGCGGCAAGCAATATCCGATTTCTGTGGAACAGCACAGTATCAAAGCTTCTGTACGGCGACCGGCTGGAGGGAATAACTGTCAGGGACACTGTATCCGGCACAGAGCAGGATCTGGCGGTGGATGGGATCTTTATCAGCGTGGGAAGAGACCCTGTAACAGAGCTGGTAAAAGATCAGCTGGAGCTGGACAGCGGCGGCTATGTGGTGGCGGACGAGACCACCCGGACGAGTATCCCCGGCGTGTATGCAGCCGGAGACCTGCGGACGAAAAAACTGCGGCAGATCGTTACTGCGGTAGCAGATGGCGCTGCGGCAGCGCACGAGGCAGAGCAGTACCTTGCAGAACACAAGCAATAAAAACACCCGGAATGCAAATGCATTCCGGGTCAGAGTGTCAAAAAAAGCCGCCAACCGTCAAAACACAAATTTAGAACAAAGGTAGGGGCATTGCATACAGCCCGTAGGGGACGGGTCTCTGTCAAGAGCAACATGGGTAACACCCGGGGAAGATACATAGGTTACAGTCTGCAAATGTGGCGATTAAGAAGTTTACCCGCGTTGGCGTCAATAGAAGCAATCTTATAATTT
>JAZOSG010000098.1:0-9061 GCA_045657005.1 Faecousia sp. | reverse complement strand
AATACCCATAGCAACCGGGTTCCAGTTCCCTGATTCCCTTCAAAACACCACTACCCGGTGTTCGTCCCGGTCCCAGAAGAAGTATTTCCGCAACCCCTTGACCATCCAGTTCCGCTCTGCTATCCGGATGCGCCAGTATGGTTTTGATCTCCGAGGAAAAAATAATCATACCATCATCCGCTCTGTAAAACAAAGGTTTGACTCCCATTCTGTCCCGAGCCAGAAACAGCTTCTTTCGCTTATGCTCCAAGATCCCAAATGCAAAAATCCCATTGAACTTTTCAACACAAGCCTCAGACCATTGGGCGTATGCATGTAAAACCACCTCTGTATCGGAGTGTCCCATAAAGCGATGTCCCGACTTTAAAAGGAGCGACCGTATTTCTTCGGTGTTATATAGCTCACCGTTGTAGACGATCGTATATGTCTCCCCTTCCCAGCTGCAACTCATAGGTTGCTGACCGCCCTGAGGATCTATCACCGCCAATCTGCTATGTAGCAGGCAGCAATTACCGGCAATGAAATACCCGGTGGCATCCGGTCCTCTCCTGCGCATGGTCGCCAGCATAGCTTCAACAATATTTTCATTGTACGGCAAACCAACAAATCCGGCTATTCCACACATATCCGCCATCTCCTTCCTTTCAGGACAGTATATGCCGCTTGGGCACTGCTGTGCCCCATATTTCTTTGAGCCGCACATATTAACTGCAAGAACATATAATACTGCGAACAAATTAAAGGAGGGATCTGTCTGAGCGCAACAGGCTACATTCAAGTACATGCATACACAAGCTTTGCACAAATACCGCTACAGGATGTTGCCGTTACCATTACCGATACAAATGGTGCTGCCATAGCAATGCGGCTGACAAACCGAAGCGGCTTGCTTGATAAGCCGGTAGAGATCACCGTACCGGATCTTTCAGCAAGTCAAAGTCCAAACACCGGCGTCATCCCCTATGCAGTTGTTGATTTGTACGCCAGATTGGAAAACTATGAGGAGATTCACATTGAGCGTTTGCAGATTTTTGCCAACACCATAACTGACCAGAATCTGGAAATGATACCTTTATCGGAGCTTCCGGCCAACTGGAATCAGGCAGAAATCTTTTATACGCCCTCGCAAAATCTTTAAAAGGAGGAGTTCAATATGCCTCCAGTCACACCATATGTACCCCAAAGAATCACTGTACATCTGGGTTCACCAGGATCCAATGCAGCTAATGTGACTGTCCCATTTTCAGACTATGTCAAAAATGTTGCCTCCAGCGAGATATATCCTACCTGGGACGACAGTGCGCTGCGCGCGAATATTCTTGCGATCGTTTCTTATGCACTGAACAGGGTCTACACAGAATTCTACAGAAGCCGAGGATACGACTTTGATATCACAAGCTCCACAGCGTACGATCAAGCATTTGTCAACGGAAGAAGCTATTTTGAAAACGTCTCTGAGTTGGTCGACGAGCTTTTCAACGACTATCTCCGTCGTCCCGGCTTCGTTGAGCCATTAGCCGCAAAGTTTTGTAACGGAACAACTGTAACCTGTGAGGGGCTTAGTCAATGGGGTAGCCAGAACCTTGCGCAGCAGGGCTATAACTCAGACCAAATTTTAAGAAGCTACTACGGTAATGTTGAAACGGTCATAAACGCACCGATCCGAGGGATTACATCATCTTATCCGGGCACTCCCCTGCGGCGCGGTAGCACCGGCCCCAATGTGGTTGTATTGCAGGTTGCTCTAAACCGAATATCCCAAAATTATCCGGCAATCCCTAAAATTCCATCTGCAGACGGGATCTTCGGCAGCAGAACAGAAGCGGCTGTAATTGCATTTCAACAGATATTTGGCTTGACCGCTGACGGAATCGTCGGTCCTGGAACTTGGTATGCCATCGTGCGGCTGTATACTGCCGTAACTGAGTTGTCAGAATTGAGAAGTCAGGGGCAGCAATTTTATAACATCAACTGGTCTCCGCCAGGCGGTCTTGAGGTCGGCGATTCCGGAGAAAAAGTACGGTTACTGCAAAATATGCTGTCGATTCTATCAGCCCATATATCCTCCATTCCTCCGGTGACAGTAGATGGAATATACGGCTCAGCCACGCAAGCGGCAGTGCTTGCTGCTCAACGCAGATTTGGGCTGCCGGAAACCGGTACAGTAGGCACGCAAACATGGGATGAGATTTACGACCAATATTCAGGCATAGAAAACGCCAATCTCCGCAGCTCTGAGCGTTTCCCCAATTCCGGGAATAATTCAGGTTTTCCAAGCGGCACAAGAAGCAATAATACCCAACGAACCAATTTCACCCGATCAACAACAATGACGCAATTTCCCGGTCGTGATCTCAGCATCGGCAGTCAGGACCCGGTAAGACAGGAGGCAGTGCGATGAGACCCCCAGAATCTTTTATCGAGCAGCCGGTACGCAGTCTGCAAACAATGCTGCGTGTTCTTTCCGAAGATGACCGCAGCTTGCCGACAGTCGTCCCTGACGGCATTTACGGGCCAAGCACTATGAACGCAGTAACCGCTTTTCAGCGGCAGCAAGGGCTTCCTATCACAGGCATTGTGGATCAACCGACCTGGGAGCTGATCGTTTCAAGCTATGAGCCTGCTTTAATACGCATTGGGAAAGCGCAACCGATCGAGATCATCATAGATCCGGGTCAGGTGTTTCGCAGCGGTGACAGCAGCCCGTATGTGTATCTGCTTCAAAGCATGCTGACACAACTGTCCCATGATACTCCCACGATCGATCCGCCGGGGCACAGTGGAATCATGGACGCAAGCACCACCCGCTCCCTTGCAGCCTTCCAACGGCTGGCAGATCTTCCGGTAACCGGTGAGTTTGATAAAGTCACATGGAAACACCTGGTACACCAATTTGCGCTCAATGCACATCATCACGCAGCACCACACCGTCAATTGTCCGACAGCGTATAATAATTTTAAATTTTTCATAAATTTACCTAATCTTTACTTATAAAGACTTGATTCATTCTTAAAAAAAGCCTATAATATATCACACATATGATTGGCGCAATAACCCGGAGGAAAAATCATGTTTATCAAAGACTGGAAAAAGGAGATATTGACCATTCCGAATCTTCTCAGCCTGTTTCGGCTGATTTTGATTCCGGTGTATGTCATTATTTATCTTAACGCCCGTGATAATTCCGATTACTATATAGCTGCCGGTATCTTAGCCGTTTCCTGTCTGACCGACTTGATCGACGGAAAAATCGCAAGACATTTCAACATGATATCGACAGTTGGAAAGATACTCGACCCCTTGGCTGACAAGGCTACCCAATTCACACTGATCCTTTGTCTGGCCTTAAAATATCCGATCCTTTGGTATCTGGTCGGTTTATTCGTTGTGAAAGAAAGCTTTCAGCTGATCGCAGGGGGCATCAATCTTCGGAAGGGCAAGATGCTTAAGGGTGCACTTATGTCCGGAAAAATCTGTACAACGGTGCTGTTTGTCAGCCTCATTTTGATGGTCATGATCCCTAATCTTCCTGCCATAGCCATAAACGTCATTGCCGTTATTGATACCATTTTTATGCTGATCTCCTTTATGGATTACCTGATCACTTATTTCAAACGAGAAAACAAATTCCAATCGCTTGAGGATCCTTCCTGATTGATATAGCAAAGCGGGGCAGTTTTTATGACTGCTCCGCTTTATATGCAAAAGGCAGCAGTCAGAACATGACTACTGCCTTTTCCATGTCTATTTCGGATGGGATACAGACTGTTCCGACCGTCGGCTTATCTGCAGAATTTCCACAGCATCGGTGGCTTCCATACCCATCCGCTTCTCTACACCCAGCATACCATATTCGCCGGGTATATGGTGAACGATTTATAAACTCTCTGAGAAAGAATTGTAAATCATCACCCAAGCTTATTGATCTTGCACAGCGCCTTGTAACCAACAAGCATCGTTTTCGCACGAATATCCCAGGGCATCCAGGCTACAAGTGCCGGCAGCCCTTTACGGCGTAAATAATCATATAGTTGAGGATCTCTATCAAGAATATGCTTCCACATGGCTTCATATTCCTCTTTTCTCACTGCATCGCTGCCGCCGCTTGTGCAGAACAACATGGTATTCATCATGATTGCGCTCAAATCATGCAGCATATACTTACGAAGCCCCGATTCCATCTGCATGATCTCTTCATAAGTATAGGAATCGACCATACACCGCATGACACGGATCTGCTGATCGTATCGTTTAGTGAAATTCTTAATATTGACCGACTGATCGTCTCTGCCGATGAAATAATGATAGAGGTCAATATCCAAATAGAAAATCTTTTTCATATACGGCAGCGGCTTATATGCAAAGAAATTATCAACATAGAAAGTGTGCTCAGGCAAAACGGTATCGCTCTTTCGCAAAACCTCTGTCTTATATAACAAACTGTGCATCAAAAGCACCTGCGAGCCTACGAACGACTTGGCATTTTCCCATGTGCAAAATTGATTGACCGGAAAATGCTTTCTCCAATGACGAACGAAGCGGGTATTATCCTGCACATGATCGTAAATGAAATTTGTAATATAAAGATCCGCTGCGATTCCTTTGGAGATATGTCCTTTCAATGTCAGCAGCAGTTCCGCAAGCGCTTTTTCATCCACCCAATCATCAGAATCCACTACCTTATAAAACATACCTGCCGCCGCTACAAGTCCACTGTTTACACCGGATCCGTGTCCGCCATTTTCTTTATGAATAACTTTCACGATCGTCGGATACTGCTTAGCATAATTGTCAGCAATGGCAGCCGTACCATCTGTTGAGCCGTCATTGACAATTATGATCTCAACATCTTCCCCGCCGGTCAGAAGCGTATCTACCGCATGGGCCAGGTATGCTTCTGAGTTATAGCTGGGAATCGCAAAGGTAATCAGTTTCATGTATGTCACTTCCTTCTGTTTATTAAAATATCACATCCAAACGCCAAAGAAAAGTAGGTACGGTGTTAATTTAAAATTTCTTAATTTTTTACCTTTTTTCTGTACCGTTGATTATTTCCATTTAATGTGATACAATATGCAAAAGCCGTAACCCGGCATACTACAAGGAGGAAACACCCTATGGATTATAAAAAACTCCAAAACGGCAGCGATATCCGCGGTGTAGCGCTGGAAGGGATTGAAGGACAACATATCAATTTGACAGAGCAGGCATGCCGCGACATTGGCAGAGGCTTTGCTGTCTGGCTGATCAATAAAACTAAGAAAACAGAAAATCTCCGCGTGGCAGTAGGCAGAGATTCCCGACTGTCCGGTCCTGACCTTTGCCGCTGGATCTGCGATGCAATGCAGCAACAGGGCATCCATGTCACTGATTTCGGTATGGCCAGCACCCCTGCAATGTTCATGTCTACCGTCACAGAGGGCTATGCCTTTGACGGTTCTGTTATGATCACTGCAAGCCATCTCCCCTTTAACCGAAACGGCTTTAAGTTCTTTACCAATCAGGGTGGATTGGAAAAAGGCGATATCAAACAGATCCTGGAATATGCTGAAGGTATGCAGACAACCGGTCTGTGTGCAGGCAGTATCAAACAAGATTCTTTTATGGATGCCTACTCCAAGCTGCTTGCGGATAAGATCCGTCAGGCTACCGGCGAAGAGCGCCCGCTTGAGGGCTTCCGCATCGTTGTTGATGCCGGTAACGGCGCAGGCGGTTTCTATGTGGACAAGGTCTTGAAACCTCTGGGTGCCAACACCGATGGCAGCCGCTATCTGGAACCTGACGGCAGCTTCCCCAATCATATCCCCAACCCTGAGAATAAAGAGGCAATGCAGAGCATCACCGAAGCAGTGAAAGAAACACAGGCAGACCTTGGTATCATCTTCGATACAGATGTAGACCGCGCCGGTGCTGTGCTTGCCGACGGCAGTGAGCTGAACCGCAACCGGATCATCGCTATGCTTGCTGCGATCCTGTTAAGAGAACATCCCGGCACCACAATTGTTACTGACTCTATTACTTCTACCGGTCTTGCGGAATTTATTGAGGCAAAGGGCGGTATCCATCACCGCTTCAAGCGTGGCTACCGCAATGTCATCAATGAATCCATCCGCCTGAACGTTCAGGGACAGGACAGCCAACTGGCAATCGAGACCTCCGGTCATGGCGCATTTAAGGAGAACTACTTCCTGGATGACGGTGCTTACATCGTTACCAAGCTGCTTATTGAGCTTGCCCGGGGAAAGAAGAACGGCTACACCCTGGAATCTCTCATTAGTGACCTTAAAGAACCTGCTGAAAGCATTGAGTTCCGTATGAATATTCTCAAAGAGGACTTCAAGACTTATGGTCAGCAGGTCATTGATGATTTGAATACATACGCTGCCAACCAGCGTGGGTGGTCTTTGGCTCCCAACAACTACGAAGGTGTCCGCGTGAATCTTAACGATTCCCACGGTAATGGCTGGTTCCTGCTTCGTCTTTCTCTGCACGATCCTCTGCTGCCGCTGAATATTGAGAGTAACTGTGCAGGCGGTGCAAAGAAGATCGCTGCCGAGCTTGCTGGCTTCCTTGCCAGCTACAGCCAACTGGATGCCTCTTCCTTGCTGAACTATATAAAGTAATCAAACAACAAAAGACCACCCAAGGGTGGTCTTTTGTATATTCATTAACCTAAAAGCACGATGGGGATCATAATGGGAACAGCGTGGTCAGCAACCTTGAATATTAAAGGAATATTGTTGGTGGCATCAACTTTTTCTCCAATATGTATCGTCATATGCCACTGTGCAATTCCGTCCTGCCCGTGCGCACGCTGCTCGTAGATCGTATGACAAGTCTTATTATATTCTGCACTCCAACCCTCAGGCAAATACAGTTGTGCCATATAATAGTGGGAATCCATCCGCTGATTGGTAAAAGTAACCTTTACGGTGAAGTCCTCACCAGGCTTCACTCTGGGCGATTTTTCGTATTCCACAACTACACTTGTGTGCAGTAAACTGGGTATCTCAAATGAATAGGGACTTCTGGCAAATATTTTTTGAGAATAATCTGCCATTAGCTTATCGGCATCTTCTTTGGATACCTCGGATTCACCATTTATCCACTCCATTTCGATACCGTGAGCAGAAAGGACCTCGGGCAACAGCTTGACTACACGCTGCGTCAGATCTTCACAGGTTTTTGGAATTTGATGCCTGTAAGATCCGTTAATACTGACCGTAATGATCCGGTCACCGATATATTCCTTTAATTCATCCGGAATTTTATCTGCGCCCTGAATAATACCAAGAATCGCTCCACAAGTAGCCGCTGTACAATCGGTATCGTCACCACAGTTGATCGCATAGATCAAGCTCTGCTTAAAATCACCCTCGCCGTAAATTAGGCCAATGACCGTAAAACCAAGATTACCCGGTGCCTGGAACCAGCCTAGATCACGGCTGTCCTGTACCACCAGTTCACGGGCTTCTTTCCAGGATACTCCCTTATCATAGGCATCCAGCACTAAACGCACGCTTCTGCTAACGCGGCAGGTTTCAGGAATAAACGCCAATGCCTTCTCGATCAGCGTTCTTATATCTGACTCAAAAAACGCAAGGCTCTCCAACGCCGCGGTAAATACCTCTGCGTAGGTTCCCTCAGACAATCCGTGATCAACAGAGGCATCCATGATCGCATATTTTACTGCAATATTTGGCAGACCGGGGGTAAGGCAAGCCCAAATTTCTGAGCGAATCCATGCACCATTTGAATTCTTCCAGACATTCTCCACTTCACCGGAAAGCGGCGGCAGCAAACCCAGCTGCAGATTGCTTTTGGCGATTCCATACTCATTCCAATGGGGAGCGATGTAGGACAACCAGTAATCTGCCAAGACATTGGCATTCAGGCCACGGGCACCGACTGTTTCCAGCGCTCTAAGCCAGACAAGCTGCAGATCCAGATCGTCATTTGGCAGTGGTTCCCCCTTTGGAGTGGTATAGCCGGGAATATCAAACAGCTCCCGCTTTCCCTCAAAGGGTGCACCCATGGTGCCGCCAATATTTTTACCCAGCCAGCAGCCATGGATCTTGTTAAGGATATCCCCTTTGTTTAATCGCATTTGCATTTCAAACACCTCCTCAAATAAGAATAGCAAAAAAGCCACTTCAAAAGAAAGTGGCTTTTATGATTAGAAAAGTATTCATTTTTTACTTTTTCGAAACTGAAGGGGTGTCATTCCAACCAACGCCCTGAAATGTTTGAAGAATTTCGTTTTATCTGTGTAACCCACATTCTGACATATATCGACAATCTTCATGCTGGTAGTACACAGTAAATGTACCGCTCTGTCAATTCTAACCTGTTTCAGATAATCAGTAAAGCTAACTCCGGTAAACTGCCTGAAATTGCGGCTGAAATAGGAAGGATTATAGTGGCATCTGTTTGCAATATCACTAAGTGTCAACCGTTCACCGCAGTGTTCTTTTATATACACCAAGAGTTCATCCGAAACACTGTTAAAATTTTCAGCGAGCAGCAGTGACATTTTGCGAAAAATTTTCACCAACAGCAGATTGAACCACGAATGCGCTGAAAGCGTATACCCCGGCTCCACATTCTTTAATTCATGTTCTAAATTTAGGATAATATTTTCTACCGTATCTCGCTCTTTTCCGGAAAAACTGACCTTACACTTTTTTTCATCCAGTGTTTTAGCAAAGTCAGCAAACTCAGAAAGATCCAGCAACGCAAATGCATTATTCTGATCCACCAGGCTTTGGCTGATGAAGTCAGGTTTCAGTAAAATATTGATATATTCTGCAGCTTCTCCGCCGGAACGATTATGCCGTTGATTATAATTTATGATTAGAAGGTCTCCCCTCCTCATTGGATACGCTACGCCATCAACGATGTGAGTGCATCTTCCGCTGAGCATATATACAAACTCCACAAAGTCGTGAGAGTGCTCATGATAGGGCGCTGCATCACTTTCCAGAACATCATGCCGGATGCATGCATTTTCCGACATATAAAATGTCTTGTTTTTTTCAATGATCGGCATCATAAGCCTCC